>NZ_JBEZIR010000069.1:0-45137 GCF_040651175.1 Kitasatospora sp. NPDC048540 | reverse complement strand
CTGCGGGAGTTGCTGGTTCAGTTCGGAGATCCAGCGCTGGGTGTCGGCCGAGTCGCCGCCGTGGGCGGCGGCCTGGGCGAGCACACCCGGCTGAGCACCGACCGCAGGCCGTCGACGAGTTGGTCCGCGTCCTGCCGGGTGAACACCAGCGGCGGGTTGATCACCAGCGCGTACGGGTTGGTCCGCAGGATGATGCCGGCCTGCTCGCGCAGCGCGTCGGCCACCTCGGTGGTGCCGTGCGGCAGCGGTTTGCGGGCCTCCCGGTCGGCGGTCAGTTCGACGGCCAGCATCAGACCGACCCCGCGGACCTCGCCGACCACCGGCAGGTCCGTCAACTCCGCCAGCCGGCCCCGTAGATGGCCGCCGACTGCGGTGGCGTTGGCGAGCAGTCCCTCGCGTTCGATGATGTCCAGGTTGGCCAGCGCGACGGCGCACGCGGTCGGGTGCCCGGTGTAGGTGTAGCCGGCCGGGAAGCCCTGCTCGCCGGTGACCGCGTCGGCGACCTCGTCGGTGACCAGCACGGCGCCGTGCGGGATGTACCCGGAGGTGAGGCCCTTGGCGGTGACCAGGATGTCGGGTGCCACCCCGAAGTGCTCGCAGGCGAACCAGTGCCCGGTGCGGCCGTAGCCGGTGATCACCTCGTCCAGGATCAGCAGGATGCCGTAGGAGCGCAGCAGTTCGGCGACGCGCGGCCAGTAGTCGGCGGGCGGGACGACCGCGCCGATGCCGCCCATCACCGGTTCGCCGATCATCGCGGCGATCCGCTCCGGGCCGATGCGCTCGATCGACTCGCGCAGTTCGGCCAGGCAGAACTCGGTGACGTCCGTCCCGGCGAACAGCTCCCGGCGGTACGGGTGCGGCGGGGTCAGGAAGTGCACGTTCGGCATGCTGGGGCCGAACCCGGTGTGGTAGACGGGGAATCCGGAGACGCCGCCGCTGCCGTAGCCGATGCCGTGGTAGCCCATGGTGCGCGCCAGGATCCAGGTGCGCTGCGGCTCGCCGCGCCGGTGGTGGTACAGCCGCGCCATCCGCAGCGCGATCTCGTTGCCCTCCGCGCCGCCGCTGGTGAAGTAGGTCCGGCGCAGCGGGCCCGGTGCCAGGCCGGCCAGCCGGGCGGCGAGTTCCACCGCGCGGTCGTTGCTGAGGGTGCCCCAGGTGTGGAAGTACTCCAGCCGGGTCATCTGGTCGGCGGCGGCCCGGGCGAGTTCGGCGCGGCCGTGGCCGACCTGGGTCACGCCGAGGACGGCGGAGGCGTCCAGGTAGGTGCGGCCGGCGTCGTCGGTGACCCGGCAGCCCCGGCCGGAGACCAGGACGGTGCGGTCCGTCCGGTGGGCCGGCAGCGTGGGGTGGATGAGCGTCGCGCGGTCCGCGGCCGCGAGCCCGGTACCGGTCGCACCGGGGGCGCTGGCAGTTGCTGGGTTCAAGGCGGGCTCCTTCGGGTCGGGTGAGGCCCGTCACCAGGCTGGCAGCGCCTCCTTGGCGCCCGTTGGACGTCCCGCTCCGCGTCGTCGTCCGCCGGGGGCGCCGGGCCGCCGCCGGGGCGGGCCGGCCGACAGGCGGCGCGTCAAACGATTCGCAAGAAGCCGGTGCCACCGTCGACTCGCCCCTCCCCCGCAGCCGGCCGCGGCGTCGCGGCGCGGCACGAAAGGACCACCAGTGAAGTCCATCCTCTTCTACCTGCCGACCGTCGGCAGCCACGACCAGGTGCTCAAGGGCATGGCCGGGGTGAACCGGCAGAACTACCAGAACATGCTGTGGCAGCTCACCCAGCAGGCCAAGGCCGCCGACGAACTCGGCTACTGGGGGCTGTCGTTCACCGAGCACCACTTCCACGTCGAGGGCTTCGAGGTCTCCAACAACCCGATCATGCTGGGCCTGTACCTGGCCATGCAGACCAAGCACATCCGGGTCGGCCAGATGGCCAACGTGCTGCCGTTCCACAACCCGCTGCGGCTCGCCGAGGACCTGGCGATGCTCGACCACATGACCCGGGGGCGGACCTTCGTCGGGATCGCGCGCGGCTTCCAGAAGCGCTGGGCCGAGATCATGGGCCAGCCGTTCGGGGTCGGCGGGACGCTGTCCGACGCCGGTGCCAACGACGTGCGCAACCGGGCGCTGTTCGAGGAGCACTGGGAGATCCTGAAGAAGGCGTGGACCACCGAGACCTTCTCGCACTCGGGCGCCCAGTGGACGATCCCGCCGAAGGACCTGGAGTTCCCGTACGACGCGGTGCGCAGCTTCGGCCGCGGCCTGGACGAGAACGGCGTGGTGCAGGAGGTGGGCATCGCCCCGAAGCCGTACCAGCACCCGCACCCGCCGGTGTTCCAGCCGTTCAGCTTCAGCGAGGACACCTTCCGGTTCTGTGCCCGCGAGGGTGTGGTGCCGATCCTGATGAACACCGACGACCAGATCGTGCGCCGTCTGATGGACCTCTACCAGGAGGAGGCGGAGGCGGCCGGGCACGGCCGGCTGCGGCGCGGCGAGCGGGTCGGGGTGATGAAGGACGTCCTGGTGGCCAGGGACGCCGACGAGGCGCACCACTGGGCGCAGCGCGGCGGCGGCTTCATCTTCGAGAACTGGTTCGGCCCGATGGGGTTCACCGAGAGCCTGCGCCACGTCGGTGAGACCGGCCCGATCGGCGCGGACTACCGGACCCTGGTCGAGCGGGGCCTCGAATGGGTCGGCACGCCCGACGACATCAACCGCAAGATCGAGAAGCTGGTGACCCAGCACGACCCCGAGTACCTGCTGCAGTGCCAGTACTCCGGCCTGATCCCGCACGACGTGCAGATGCGCAGCCTGGAGCTCTGGGCGACCGAGATCGCGCCCAACTGGCTGTGAGCCCGGCGGCGGGCCGCCGCCCGGTACGACACCGACCGTCCGTCCGGCCCCCGGTGGGCCGTTCATCGCAGAGGAGAAGCCGGTGGACCACCGCGTCTTCGAACTGGACAGCCTCCCGCTGGCCGGCGGGGAGACCCTGCCGTCGGCCAGGATCGCCTACGCGGTCCACGGGACACTCGACGCCGAGGGCCGCAACGCCGTGCTGTGCCCGTCCTTCTTCGGCGGCGACCACACCGCGTACGACTGGCTGATCGGGGACGGCAGACCGCTGGACACCGGCCGGTACTGCGTGGTCACCGTCGGCCTGTTCGGCAACGGTGTGTCGACGTCGCCGAGCAACCACCCGCTGGGGGCGGCCTTCCCCCCGATCACCCCGCGGGACAACGTCAATGCCCAGTACCGGCTGCTCACCGAGGAGTTGGGGGTGACCGAGCTGGCGCTGGTGACCGGCTGGTCGATGGGTGCGGCGCACGCCTACCAGTGGGCGGTGTCGTACCCGGAGATGGTGCGCCGGATCGCGCCGGTCTGCGGGTCGGCGGTGACCAGTGAGCACAACCGGGTGTTCCTGGCGGCGCTGTCGGCCGCGCTGCGCGCCGACGGCGGCGGCGAGCGGGGCCGGCGGGCCGCGGGCCGGGTCTTCGCCGGGTGGGCGGCCTCGCACCCGTTCTGGGCCGAGGGCGGCTACCGGGAGCTGGGCTTCGACTCCCGGGAGGCGTATCTCACCGGCTTCTGGGAGGAGTTCTTCGTCGCCGGGCCGTCCGCCGAGGATCTGCTGACCATGGTCGGGACCTGGGAGCTGGCCGACGTCGGGGCGACGCCCGGGTTCGGCGGCCGGGTGGAGGCCGCGCTGGGTTCGGTCACGGCCGAGGCCGTGCTGCTGCCGGGCGCCCGGGACCTGTGCTTCGCGGTGGAGGACGAGGCGAGGGCCGCCGCCCTGATGCCGCGGGCCGCCCTGCGGGTGATCCCGGGGGTGTGGGGCCACCTCGCCGGTGCGGGGGCGACCGCCGCCGACCGGGAGTTCATCGGCGACGCGATCACGGCGCTGCTGGCCGGGCGGCCCGCGCCGGCCGGTGCCTGACTGCGGCGCCCTCGTACGGCCGCGGTACGGCTGCGCCCCCGGGAGGCGGACCTCCCGGGGGCGCAGCCGTGCAGGCGCCGTCCGGTACGGTCAGGTGGAGTAGTCGGCGTTGAGCCGGACGTAGCCTTCGGTGAGGTCGCAGCCGTAGACGGTGAAGGCGCCGCCGGCGATGCCGAGGTCGATGCCGATGACCACCTCGCTGCCCTGCATCTGCTTGGCGACGGCGGCCCGCAGTTCGCCCTCGCCCTCGGCGCCGCGGCCGCTCGGCGGGTAGACCTCGACGTCGCCGAAGCGGATGGTGACCTTCTCCTGGTCGATGTCGGTGTCGTCGGCGCACTTGCCGATCGCCATCGCGACCCGGCCCCAGTTCGGGTCGCCGCCGTGCACGGCGGTCTTGACCAGCGGGGAGTTGACCACGGACTTGCCGATCCGCTTGGCCTGGGCGGTGTCGCGGGCGCCCGAGACCTGGACCTCGATGAGCTTGCCGGCGCCCTCGCCGTCGCTCGCGATGTCCTTGACCAGGGCGAGTGCGACCTCGTGCAGCGCCTGTTCGAAGGCGGCCGGGTCGACGGCGCCGGCCAGTCCGTTGGCGAACAGGGCCGCGGTGTCGCTGGTGGAGGTGTCGGTGTCGATGCTGACGGCGTTGAAGGTCCGGTCCATCACCCGGCGGAAGATCCGGTCCTGCTCCTCGGGGTCGAGCAGGGCGTCGGTGGCGAAGAAGGTCAGCAGGGTGGCCATGTCGGGCTCGATCATGCCGACGCCCTTGGCGATGCCGATCACCACGGCGTCGCCGACCCGGGCGCGGGCGGTCTTGGGCCGGGTGTCGGTGGTCATGATGGCCCGCGCGGCCCGGTCGAAGCCGCCCTCGGGCAGCGGGCCGGTGACCGTCCCGATGTGGTCGAGGATCCCGGCCATCGGGTACTGGCGGCCGATCACCCCGGTGGAGGCGATCAGGAGGTCGTCCTCGGCGAGGCCGAGCGCCCGCGCGGTGGCGGCGCGCACCTCGCGGGCGTTGGCCTCGCCCTGGGCGCCGGTGGCGACGTTGGCGTTGCGGGCCAGCACGACGACGCCCCGGGCGCTGCGGTCGGCGGCGGCGGCCCGGCTCAGGGTGACGCTGGGTCCGGCGAACCGGGAGCGGGTGAAGACCGCGCTCACCACGGCCGGTCCGGTGGAGAGCAGGACGGTGAAGTCGTCCCGCCCGTCGTCGCCCAGCCCGACCGGTGCGGTGTGCACCGCGAACCCCCGTGGCTCATCTGCTGCGATTTCGGTCATGGTCCATCGTCTCCCGAGAGGCCGAGTGCCCCGGCGTGCCGACACGCCGGTGCGGTGTCCGGTCGATCCCATCATGTGCCGCCTGCCGGGTCGAGTCCGCACCGGCCCGGAGCCAGGCGGTCCGTCAACTCTCTTGCACGACAGGGCTTTACGGCCGAAGGGCCCGCAGGAGGCCGACGAGCGGTCACTCCTGCGGGCCCCGGCCGGGCGGCCGCGGTCAGGGGCGCGGGGTGAAGGCGACCACGTCGCCGGCCCGCTCGCCGCCGGACAGCTGGCCGCCGCGGTCGGTGCGGATGTAGACCCGGTGCAGCCACCGGTCCTTGCCGTCCCAGCGCGGGGTGAACGGCGTACGGGCGTGGGTGGTGCGGAAGTTGTCGATGATCAGGACGTCCCCGGGGACCAGGTGCACCGCTTCGGTGACCTCGTCCAGCGCCTTGGAGAGCGCGCCGACCGCCTCGACGTCCCGGGGGTCCTCGGGCGCGAGCAGTTCGCGGTCGTAGCCGAGGTAGGGGTCGGCCTGGTCGCCATACAGCGGACGGACGTTGGCGATCGCGCCGGGGTCCTCCTCGCCGCCGCGGAAGGCCACGTCCACGCAGCAGGGCACCGGCCGGTCGTACAGGTGGGCGCGGTACTCGGCCGGCACCAGCGGCAGGGCCTTGCGGACCGAGCCGACCAGGGTCGCGGCCTTGCGCTCGTGGTCGGCCCGGGAGCAGGCCAGCATCACGTAGTTGGGCTGCAGCACGTGGTACGCCATCTCCGTGTGGAACTCCAGCAGCGTCTCGGAGGTCTCCGAGGACAGGTGGTGGGCGCCGGGCGAGGGGTACACGTCGTGGTAGACGGTGGCGGAGCGCAGCTCCTGGTAGCCGGTGTGCAGGCCGAGCCGGCGGCCGACGATGCCGAGCATCGCCTCCATCACCAGCAGGGGGCGCTCCAGCGGCGCCGGGGTGCTGGTCGGGGTGGGCGGCAGGGCGTCGTCCGGCTCCACCGGCAGGCCGCGCAGCAGCAGGTATCCGTCGTTGCTGCCACGGGAGTTGAAGTCGTCCAGCACCGCCGCCAGGGCGGCGGGCAGGTCGGTGGCGGCGGCGTGCGCGGCCTCGAGGAAGCCGGGCAGGTCCGCGCGCGGGACCCGGGGCAGCCGGGCGGCGAGCGCGCGCAGTTCGGCCGAGTGCTCGGAGCAGTCCAGGACGGTCACGGGGTGGTCCTCTCTCGGGTGTGGGCACGGGCGTACTGGTACAGGAGTTCGGCGCCGATCTCGGTGGCCAGGACGGAGGTGATGCCGCCGTGGTCGTAGAGCGGCGAGACCTCCATGACGTCGAATCCGACGGGCGACAGGTCGCCGACCCCGCGCAGCAGCGCCAGCACCTCGCGGGAGCTGGGCCCGCCGGGGGCGGGGGTGCCGGTGCCGGGGGCGAACGCCGGGTCGACGACGTCGATGTCGACCGAGACGTACAGGGGTGCGTCCCCGACGCGTTCACGCACCAGGCGCGCGGTCCCGGCGGGCCCGAGGTCGCAGAACTCGTCGGTGGTGACGATCCGCACGCCGTGCCCGCGGGCGTAGTCCAGCGAGTCGGGCTGCGGGTTGTGCCCCCTGATCCCGATCTGGACCATGCGCTGCGGGTCGACCAGCTTCTCCTCGATGGCGTGCCGGAACGGCGTGCCGTGGTGGAACTCGCCGCCGTAGAACGCCGGGTTGGTGTCGGAGTGGGCGTCCAGGTGCAGCACCGCGACCGGTCCGTGCTTGGCGGCGACGGCGCGCAGCGCGGCGAGGGTCAGCGAGTGGTCGCCGCCGAGCATCAGGAAGGCGGCGTTGTCGTCCAGCAGTCCGGTCAGCCGCTGCTGGGCGGTCTCCATCGCGATGTGCATGTTGAACGGGGTGAGGTCGATGTCGCCCGCGTCCACGCAGCTGATCAGGTCGAAGGTGCCGGGCCCGCGGTCGATGCCGACGCCGTGGATGAGCCCGGACTCGCCCCGGATCGCGCGGGGCCCGAAGCGGGCGCCCGGACGGTAGCTGGTGCCGCCGTCGTACGGTGCGCCGATGACCACGACGTCCCGGCCGTGCGGGTCGGGGTCGTGCGGCAGGCGCATGAACGTGGGGATCTGCGCGTAGCGGGGTGAGACCTTGATGTCGATGCGTTCCACGCCTTCAGCGCTCCTTTCGGTGTCTGTTCCGTGGTCGCCGCGCCCGGTTGCCGGGCGTCACCGGCGCAGCAGCGGTGCGTCGCGTGCCGGCCCGTCGGCGACCAGCTGGACGACCTCGGCGGCCGCCACCTCGTCCGGGTGCCGGCCGTCGACCACGACCCGGTCGAACAGCTGCTGGACGACGAGCTCCTTGGCGTGGTGGACGCGGTCCGCGGGCACCCCGGCGTCCGCGAGCAGCCGGCTGAAGGAGCTGGTGGTGCCGGACCCCTCGTGCACACCGAGCTTGGGCCGGGTGACCGTCTCGTGCGGGAGCAGGTCCGTCATGGCCGCGCGCAGCACCCACTTGTCCTGGCCGTGGCGCCGTTTGAGCCCGGACTCCAGGGAGACCAGCAGGTCGAGCACCTCGCGGTCCCAGAACGGGTGGGTGGACCAGTGGCCGGCGATCCCGGACAGCACCGGCGTCATCTCGTTCAGGCCGTCGAAGGTGGCCATGTCGTGGGCGAGCGCGGTGTCCAGGGCCGGGAGCCGGTCCTCGCGGTGCATACCGCCGAGCGGGATGTCGGCCCCGTAGCCGGTGAGAATGCGCCGGCCCGGTCCGTCCAGGCCCAGGTACAGGGCGGTCAGCGGCAGCAGGTACTCGATGATGTCCGGGTCCAGCGACTCGGCGGCCCACACCGCGTGCGGGAGGCGCCGCAGCAGGTCGTCCGTGTGGACGGTGATCTCCCGGTGCGCCGAGCCGAGATGCTCGGCCACCACCCTGGCCTGCGGGAACTCGTCGGCCAGGTCGGTGCCCATCGACACGGTGTCGATCGGCCCGGACCGGTGGCCGGCGGCCAGCGCGGCGACGCTGGAGGAGTCGATGCCGCCGGAGAGCACCACCAGCGGGGTGTCCGGGCCGGTCCGGGCGCGGACCGCCCGGTCCAGGGCGCACCGGACCGCCTCGACCGCGTCCTGCTCCGGCATGATCCGGCGGGCCGGCGAGGGCGCCCAGGTGCGGTGGTCGGTGCAGCCGGCGGTGGCCACCTCGAGGTCCAGGACGGTGCCGGCCGGCACCTGGTGGGTGCCGGGCAGCCGACGGACCCGGCGGGCGGCCGCGATCCGCCGTCCGACGGGGGCGGTGCGCAGCGCCTTCGCCTCGGTCGCGGCGAGGACCGTGCCGGGCACGGCGCTGACGTACAGCGGGACGGAGCCGGCGTGGTCGGTGGCGAGCACCGCCCGGCCCTCCCCCGCGACCAGGGCGGCGAAGCGCCCGTTGAGCAGCCGGAACGCGTGCACGTCGTAGGTGTCGAACAGGGCGAGCAGCAGGTCCGCGTCGGTGACCGGCCGGGAGCGCCCCGGGAGCAGGGTGAGCAGCTCGTCCTGGTTGTACAGCTCCCCCGCGAGCACCGCCGTACGGCCCCGCGCGTGGGCGTGGGCGGCGTCGGGTGCGCCGGAGTGCAGCAGGACGGCGTCCAGGGTCAGGCCGCCGGGCCGCGCCCGCAGGGCGGCGCGGGATCCGGCGGCGGCGAAGTCCGCTTCGGGGGCCCGGCCGCCGCCGTGCTGGACGGCGGCCAGGAAGCCGGTGGCGGCGGGTAGTGTCCGCGCCATCGTCAGATGCTCAGCGCGCCGAAGCCGCCGGCCTGGAAGTCGTAGTTCACCGGTACCTCGATCAGGAACGGCCGGCCGAGTCCGGCGCCCTTGCGCAGCGCGGCGAGCAGTTCCTCCCGGGTGGCCGCCTTGACGGCCTCGACGCCGTTGGCGCGGGCGAGTTCGGTGAAGTCGACACCGGTGAACTTCACCGCCGGGTCGTGCGAGCGGTGGTGGCCGAGGTTCTGGTACAGCTCGATCAGGCCGTTGGTGTCGTTGTTGACGACGACGGTGACGATCGGCAGGTTGAGCCGGGCGATGGTCTCCAGGTCGGCGCTGTTGGAGTGGAAGCCGCCGTCGCCGGCGATCAGGAAGGTCGGCTGGCCGGGGCGGGCGAGCTGGGCGCCCATCGCCGCCGGGATGCCGTAGCCGAAGCTGGAGCAGCCGGCCGAGGTGAGGAAGCCGAACGGCTGGTCGGCGCGGGCGAACAGCACGCCGTAGTGCCGGAAGAAGCCGATGTCGGAGACGATGGTGCCCTCGCCCGGCTCGGCGGTCTCCGCCATCACGGTGTTCATCGAGTCGATGACCTGGTGGACCCGCATGCCGTCCTGGTAGTGCTCGGTGTCGGCGAGGAACTCGGCGATCCGCTCGCGCAGCGGCGTGATGTCGTGCGGGGTCTTCACCGGGACGTCGGCGGTCTGCTGGTCGAGGTACTCGACGAAGGCGAGCACGTCGGTGACGACGTCGACGTCCGGCCGGTAGACCCGCGGGATCGGGTTGACCGTGGGCGACACCCGGACGGTGGTCTTGGCCCCGCCGCGCTGCCACATCGACGGGCGCAGGTCCTCCGCGTAGTCGTAGCCGATGGTGAGGACGACGTCGGCCGGGCCGAACAGCGTCTCCAGGGCCGGGAAGGACAGGATGCCGTCCATGTAGCCGGTGACGGCGCCGTAGTTCAGCTCGTGGCCGTGCGGCAGCACGCCCTTGGCGATGTACGTGGTGATGACGGGGATGTTCAGCCGCTCGGCGAGGGCGCGAATGGCCGGGACGGCGCCGGAGCGGATCGCGGCGGCACCGACCACCAGGACGGGGTGCTGCGCCGACGCGACCAGGTCCGCGGCCTGCCGGGCGGCGGCCTGCCAGCCGTCCTGCACCGCGCCGATCGGCTTGGCGGGGGTCCGGGCGGCGGGGTGGACCAGGGTGGTGTCGATGTCGCTGCCGAGCAGGTCGACGGGGAGCGAGATGAAGCTCGGGCCGACCGGCTCGGTCATCGCGGCGGCGACCGCGGAGTCCACCAGGTCGGTGATGTCGTCGGGGCGCTGGAGCTCGACCGCGTACTTGCTCATCGGGCGCATCACCGCGACCGAGTCCAGGCACTGGTGCGTGTCGTTGGGGAAGATGTCGTGCGACTCGGACTGGGCGGCCAGCGCGATCACCGGGGAGCGGTCGAGGACCGAGGTGGCGACGCCGGTCGACAGGTTGGTCATGCCGGGGCCCAGCGTGGCCCAGCAGGCCTGCGGGCGGCCGGTGATGCGGGCCAGCACGTCGGCCGCCACCCCGGCGGTGAACTCGTGCCGGGTCAGCACGAAGTCGACGCCGTCGACCTCGTCGAACAGGATCGAGGCGGCCTCCCGGCCGACCACGCCGAACACGGTCTGCACGCCGTGGTCGCGCAGCCGCTGGAGCAGCGCGTGGGCGGTCGTCGGGTTGGTGCTCGGGCTGGTGGACACGCGGGACATGGCAGCTCCTCGGCAAGGGGATCTCGGTACGGCGCCGAAGACCCGGCGCCGGAGGGCGGCGCGCCGCCGGGACTCGGCCGGCCGGCACGCTGCGCCTTCGACTCTGCGGCCGGGTCCTTGCAGGCACATGGACGATCGCCTTGAAGCTCCGGTGCGGGCCGTCGCCGTCGGCGGCCGACGGGTGGTCAGCGAATCGTCAAGCGCCCGGCAGGGCGGTCGTTGTGGGGGTCCGGCGGTGGCGGTTACGGTGCTGGGGCGCGTCGGGCGGATCCCGCCGGGCGCGCTACTCCCCCGGCCGGTACGGCCGTTGGTGCCGGGCGCGGAGCCGGTACGAGGGCGGCCCGTCCGCCGCCCACCGCCGCCCATCGCCGCCCGGCCGGGTCCGGGGCCCGGGTCCCCCCTCTCATCCCTTCCACGGAGGTCAGCCATGCCGTCAGCCGTCCCCTCGCCCACCGGGCTCCCGATGCGTGACCTGCGCGGTCTGCGCGTCCCGGCGCAGGGCCTGGGCTGCCTGCCCACGACCGTGTTCTACGGCCGGCCGGACGAGACCGAGGCGATCGCCACGATCCGGGCCGCCATCGCGGCCGGCGTCACGCTGCTGGACACCGCCGACGTCCAAGGGCTTGGTGCCGGTGAGGAGTTGCTGGGCCGCGCGGTCGCGGGCCGCCGCGACGAGGTGGTGCTGGCGACCAAGTTCGGCATGGTCCGCTCACCGGACGGCGCGTTCCTCGGGCTGCGGGGCGACCGGGCGTACGTCCGCGCCGCCTGCGAGCGCTCGCTGCGGCGGCTCGGCGTCGACCACATCGACCTCTACTACCAGCACTGGATCGACCCGGCCGTCCCGGTGGAGGAGACCGCGGCCGCCGTGGCCGAACTGGTCGCGGAGGGGAAGGTCCGCCACTTCGGCCTCTCCGAGCCGTCGGCCGCGAGCCTGCGGCGGGCCGACGCGGTGCACCCGGTGACGGCGGTGCAGAGCGAGTGGAGCCTGTGGTCCCGCGATCCGGAGGCCGAGGTGGTGCCGGCCTGCCGGGAGCTGGGGATCGGCCTGGTGGCGTACGCGCCGCTCGGCCGCGGTTTCCTGACCGGTGCGATCCGCAGCACCGCGGACCTGGCCGCCGACGACTTCCGGCGCTCCCAGCCGCGGTTCACCCCGGCCGGCCTGGCCGGGAACCAGCTGCTGCTGCGCCGGCTGCGGCCGGTCGCCGACCGGCTCGGCCTGACGCTCGGCCAGCTGGCGCTGGCGTGGGTGCAGCACCGGGGCCGCGACGTGGTCGCCATCCCGGGCACCGGCCGCCGGGCGCACCTGGCCGAGAACCTGGCGGCGGCCACCGTCGAGCTCACCGAGCAGGACCTGGCGGCGGTGGCCGAGGCCGCGAACGTGCCGGTGCACGGCGAGCGGTACGCGCCGAACCTGCTGGCCATGACCGGGACCTGAGCCGCCCGGCGGGCCCGGGGTGGAGCTGCGCTTGAAAAGCGCTGGACGGCCGGGCGCCAAGGATGGTCCAAGCCCGCGCTGCCACGGTGGGACGCGGCCCGGCGGCGGCCCGATCGACCGCCGCCGCGGCCGGGCCCGTCCTCCCGGCGGGCGCCATCCCCTCGGCGGGCACAGGCCCGCGGGCACAGACTCTCGGAGGAGCCACCATGCCCTCGGCAGCGGCGGACATGACGGACGAACAGCGCAAGGCGCTCGTCACCGCCTATCTCAAGGCCTTCGACAACGGCGGTACCGGCCACGACGGCACCCCGGTGCTCGACTACTTCGCCGAGGACGCCGACTTCTTCTTCCCCAAGTGGGGCCTGGCGCACGGCAAGCCGGCGATCGAGAAGATGTTCGGCGACCTCGGCGGCACCATCGAGTCCGTCCAGCACCACTTCTGGACCTTCAACTGGATCCTCTCCGGGACGGACCTCGTCGCGGTCGAGGGCACCACGCACGGCGAGCACCGGGACGGCCCGTGGCGGGCCGGCCAGCCCGAGTGGGGCGCCGGCCGGTGGTGCGGCGTTTTCGAGGTCCGCGACTTCCGGATCCACCGCGCCTTCATCTACCTGGACCCCGACTACGCGGGCCGGGACACCGCCCGTTACCCCTGGCTCTGAGCCCGGCCCGCACCCCGTACCCGTACCCGCACCGCCCCCTGCCCGTACCCCGCCCGAGGAGCATCATGGACGTCCTGGCCGCCCTGGAACGCAAGCACAGCCTGAACCTGTTTCCGATCGAGAACCGGCTCTCCCCGAGAGCGGCCGCGGCGCTCGCCAGCGACGCGGTCAACCGCTACCCGTACTCCGAGACCGACGTGGCGGTCTACGGCGACGTCAGCGGCCTGAACGGCGTGTACGACTACTGCGTCTCCCTCACCAAGGAGTTCTACGGCGCCCGGCACGCCTACGTGCAGTTCCTGTCCGGCCTGCACACCATGCACACCGTGCTCACCGCGGTGACGCCGCCCGGCGGGCGGGTGATGGTGCTGGCCCCCGACGACGGCGGCCACTACGCCACCGTGACGATCTGCCGGGGCTTCGGCTACCAGGTCGAGTTCGTGCCCTTCGACCGGCAGGCGCTGGAGATCGACTACGCCGCGCTGGCCGAACGGACGGCCGAGCAGCGCGTCGACGTCATCTACCTGGACGCCTCCACGGTGCTGCGGATGCCGGACGCGCGGGCGCTGCGCGCGGCCGCCCCGGACGCGGTGCTCTGCCTGGACGCCTCGCACCTGCTCGGCCTGCTGCCCGCCGCACCCGACACGCTGGTGCTCGACGGCGGCTTCGACAGCATCTCCGGCAGCACCCACAAGACGCTGCCCGGCCCGCAGAAGGGACTGCTGGTCACCAACAGCGACGCCATAGCCGAGCAGGTCGGCGCCCGGATCCCGTTCACCGCGTCCAGTTCCCACTCGGCGAGCGTCGGCAGCCTGGCGATCACCCTGGAGGAGCTGCTGCCGTACCGGGAGGAGTACCCGCGCCAGGTGATCGCCAACGCGCGTGAGCTGGGCCGGCAGCTGGCGGCGCGCGGATTCGACGTGGCGGGCGGGAAGTTCGGCCACACCGACACCCACCAGGTCTGGGTGCACCACCCCGAGGGCAACACCCCGCACGAGTGGGGGCGGCTGCTCACGGCGACCGACATCCGCACCACCACGGTGGTGCTGCCCAGCAGCGCCCGCTCCGGACTGCGGCTCGGCACCCAGGAGTTGACCCGCTGGGGGATGAAGGAGCAGGACATGGCCACGGTGGCCGAGCTGCTGGAGCGGCTGCTGCTGCGCGGCGAGAAGTCCGCGTCGGTGGCCGCGGACGTCCAGGACCTCGCCCGGTCCTTCCCCGGGGTGGCGTTCGCCGGCCGGCCCGTGCCGCTGGCCGTGGCCTGACCCCTCGCGCGCACGCGCCGCGGGGACGCACCGCAGGGTGCCACGGCCGGACGGCCCGTCCCCGCGGCGGCGCGGGACCGAAGGAGCGCAGCCATGCCCGATCCGACCCTGCGCGGAGCGCCGGTCCGCGCCGACCGCTTCCGCTCGGTGCTGAGCCACTACCCGACCGGGGTGGTGCTGGTCACCGCGCCGCCACAGGACCCGGCGCAGCCCCCGCCCGCGATGATCGTCGGTACCTTCACCTCGGTCTCGCTC
Source organism: Kitasatospora sp. NPDC048540 (assembly GCF_040651175.1). NCBI lineage: Bacteria > Bacillati > Actinomycetota > Actinomycetes > Kitasatosporales > Streptomycetaceae > Kitasatospora > Kitasatospora sp. NPDC048540. The sequence goes on along the minus strand of NZ_JBEZIR010000069.1, from coordinate 30,885 downwards.
GACCCGCGCCTGGTGGGCTTCCTGCCCGCCAAGTCCTCGACCAGCTGGCCGCGGATCCGCGCGGCCGGCCGGTTCTGCGTCAATGTGCTGGCCGCGGACCAGCAGCAGGTGTGCCACAGCTTCGCGGCCCGCGACCCGGCCCGCTGGGAGGTGCCGTACCGGCTGACCCCGGCGGGCTGCCCCGCCCTGCTCGACGCGCTCGCCTGGCTGGAGTGCGAGCCGGCGGGCGAGACGGACGCGGGCGACCACTGGTTCGTCACGGCGACCGTGCGGGACCTGGCGGTGCAGCGGACCGGAGCGCCGCTGGTCTTCCTGCGGGGCGGCTACGGCCGGTGCGTGCCGTGACCCTCGCGGCCGCCGCCGCCCCGCCGGCGCGTCGTCATCCGCCGTCGTCCTCCTCGCTGCGGCTGCCCGCCCGGGCGGCGGCGAGGAACAGGACGAGGGCGGCGGCGGAGCCGCAGAGACCGATCAGCAACCAGAGCATGATCCTCCTTCTCCTGAGTTCTCGGCAGATCACCCGCCGGCCATGAGCCCGCACCCGGACGGGGTCATTCGTGCCCGCCCGGCGCAGTGCCGGGCGGGCCGGGCTGCCGGGGCCCGGGGCCGGTGGCAGGCTGGACGAGCCGTTCGTCCGTGCCGCCCGACCCTCGTGGGGACAGCAGATGACTCCGTCCGGAAAGCTGGCCTCGCTCCCCTGCGGGCGCCGCAGCAAGTGGGTCGTGCTGGCCCTGTGGCTGATCCTGGTGGTGGTGGCCGGGCCGCTGGCCGGCAAGCTGATGGACGCCGAGGACAACGAGGCCTCCAGCTGGCTGCCGGGCAGCGCCGAGTCCACCCAGGTGCTGAACGAGCAGCGGACCTTCCAGCCGGTCGACACCGCCCAGGCCGTCGTCGTCTACCAGCGCACCAGCGGCATCACCCCCGCCGACCGGGCCGCGGCCGAGCGGGACGCCGTGCAGTTCGCCACCGTGCCGCACGTGACCGGCAAGCCGGTCGGGCCGCAGCTGTCCGCCGACGGCCAGGCGATGCAGACCGTGGTGCCGGTCGCCGTCGGCAGCACCGGGTGGAACGACCTGCGCGCGGCCGTGGACGACATGCGGGCCATCGCCGCCGACGGCGCCGACGGCATGGTCACCCATGTCACCGGCCCGGCCGGGATCGGGGCGGACCAGGCGGCGGCGTTCGCCGGCATCGACGGCACCCTGCTGTTCGCCACCATCGCGGTGGTGGTGATCCTGCTGCTGCTCACCTACCGCAGTCCGACGCTGTGGCTGCTGCCGCTGCTGTCCGCGGGCGTCGCGCTGTTCGTCGCCCAGGCGGTCATCTACCTGCTGGCGGAGCACGCCGGACTGACCGTCAACGCGCAGAGCGCCGGCATCCTGATCGTGCTGGTGCTCGGCGCGGGCACCGACTACGCCCTGCTGATCACCGCCAGGTACCGGGAGGAGCTGCGCCGGCACCAGGACCGGCACGAGGCGATGGCCTTCGCCCTGCACCGGGCCGGCCCGGCCATCCTGGCCAGCTCGGCGACGGTGGTGGCGTCGATGCTCTGCCTGCTGATCGCCGAGATGAACTCGACCCGCGGCCTCGGCCCGGTCTGCGCGATCGGCGTGCTGGTGGCGCTGGCCGCCATGCTCACCCTGCTGCCGGCCCTGCTGGTGATCTGCGGCCGCTGGGTGTTCTGGCCGGTCAAGCCCGCGTTCGGGACCGCCGAGCCGACGAGCACCGGGCGGTGGGCGCACGTCGGCGGCTGGATCGGGCGCCGGCCGCGCAAGGTGTGGATCGCCACCTCGCTGGCGCTGGGCGTGTGCTGCATCGGCCTGGTGTCGCTGAACGCCTCCGGACTGTCGACCGCGGGCACCTTCACCGACAAGCCGGACTCGGTGGCGGGCCAGGAGGTGCTGGTCGCGCACTTCCCCGGCGGTACCGGCGCACCGCTGACGGTGATCAGCAACACCGTCCCGGCCGAGGCCGTCCGGGTGGCCGCCGCCACCACCCCGGGGATCTCCGCGACCACCCCGGTGGTCGTCCACGGCGACCTGGCCACCTTCCAGGCCGTACTGGCCGACCCGCCGGACAGCCAGGCCGCCAAGGACACCGTCGACCGGGTCCGCGCCTCGGTCCACGCGGTGCCGGACGCCGACGCGAAGGTCGGCGGGAGCACCGCGATCGTGCTGGACGCCGGGCGGGCCGCGTCCGCCGACAACCGGGCGATCATCCCGCTGGTGCTGGGGGTGGTGCTGGTGATCCTGGCGCTGCTGCTGCGGGCGGTGGTGGGACCGCTGGTGCTGGTGGCGACGGTGGTGCTCTCGTACGCGGCGACGATGGGCATCAGCGCGTTCGTCTTCGAGCACGTCTTCCACTTCGACGGGCAGGACAACGCGTTCCCGCTGTTCGTGTTCGTCTTCCTGGTCGCGCTGGGGATCGACTACAACATCTTCCTGATGACCCGGGTCCGCGAGGAGGCCACCCACCGCGGTACCCGGGCGGGGGCGGTGGCGGGACTCGCCGCGACCGGCGGGGTGATCACCTCGGCCGGTCTGATCCTGGCGAGCACCTTCGCGGTGCTCGGCACCCTGCCGGTGGTGGGCTTCGCCGAGATCGGCTTCGCGGTGGCGCTGGGCGTCCTGCTGGACACCCTGGTGGTGCGGTCGGTCCTGGTCACCGCGCTCACCATCGACCTGGACCGGCACATGTGGTGGCCGAGCGCGCTCTCCCGGGCCGGACGGCCCCTGGACCCGGCGCCGCGGCCGGGCCTGGACGCGGTCTGACCGACGGCCCGCGCAGGTCCCGGTCCGGGAGCCGCGCGGGCCGTCGACGGAGCGTCAGGCGAGGCTGCCCACCAGGGACTTGCCCATGCAGATGCTGTCCGGGTGGTCCTTGTAGTAGCCGAACTTGTCGATCGTCCGGTAGCCCTCGGAGGCGTACAGGGCGACCGCCTCGGGCTGCTTGTTCCCGGTCTCCAGCACCAGCCGGGTGCGGCCCGCCTCGACGGCGGCCAGCTCCAGGTGGCGCAGTACGCCACGGGCGAACCCGCGGCCGCGGGCGGTGGGCACCACGTACATCCGCTTGAGTTCGGCGTCGCCGGCGGCCAGGCCCTCCTCGTCGTTCTCGTTGACCCGCCAGCCGCCGCAGGCGACCGGTTCGTCGTCGAGGTAGACGACCACGAACAGGCCGTACGGCGGGTCGAAGTGGTCGGGGTGGATCGAGGTCTGGTCCATGTCGCCGTAGCGGCGGACGTACTCCTGCTGGACCTCGGCCGACAGCTTCGCGGCGTCCGGGTGGCCGAAGCCGGTGGTGCGAATCTCCATGCCGGCCAGCCTACGGGCGCGGGTCAGCGGCTCTCGAAGCGGGCCGCCAGGTCCTCCTTGCCGAACATCCGGGCGGTGTCCAGGGCGGAGGGGGTGCCCGCCTGCGGGTCGGCGCCGCCGGCCAGCAGGGCGTCGATGACGGCGGGCTCGCCCTTGAAGACGGCGCCGGCCAGCGGGGTCTGGCCGCGGTCGTTGACCCGGTCGGGGTCGGCGCCGTGCGCGATCAGGGTCCGCACGCTCTCGGCGTGGCCGTGGTACGCGGCCAGCATGACCAGGGTGTCGCCGAGGTCGTTGGCGAGGTCGGCGGGGGCGCCGGCGTCGAGGTAGGCGGCCAGCAGGGCGTGGTCGCCGGCGCGGGCGGCGTCGAACAGCTTGCCCGCCAGCGCGATGACGTCGGCGTCGGGCTGCTGCGGTGCGGAGTCGGTCATGACGGACCTTTCGTGGAGACCGGCGGACGGTGCGCGTGGGGCTGCACAGGCACCGTAGCGGACGGCATCGGGGCGTATGTCAACGCGTCCGTTCGAGCGAATTTCGACAGGGCGGGGAGCGGCGCGCGGCAGGGCGGGGACGCCTGTTGCGCGGCCGGGCGATGCAGGACGTACACAGCCGACCGGCCCGGCCCGGCAAGATCCACCCATTTGCCACGTTCCATCATCTATTACTTTTTGTCACGATTAGGGCACTTTCTGTAACACCTGTCCCCGTCACCTCTCCGAGGAGCAGACCCGTGATCCTCTCCATCTCCGGCATCGTCCTGTTCGGCACCATCGCCTTCCTCTTCTTCCGTCGGGACGGGCTGAAGATCTCCCATGCCCTGGTGTGCGCGCTCCTCGGCTTCTACATCGCCGGCTCCTCGATCGCCCCGAGCATCCAGGCCGGCGGCGCCAGCCTGGCCAGCCTCATCGGCGGCCTGAAGTTCTGAGCCCCGGCTCGACCCGACGGCCCGGCGCGGATCCCACCGCCCCGGGCCGTCCCCCGACCGCCGCCCGCACCGGCCGCCGTCCCGCCACCAGCCGTCCCACCCGCCCGGGGAGTCCCGCCATGTCCCTCACCCGCCACCTCAGCCGGGGTCGCGACTTCGCCCGCACGGCAGGCGACCACGCCGCCGACATGTTCGCCCCGCTCGCCCTGATCGGGCGCGGGCTGCGCCGCCACGCCGACTGGGCCAAGGGCCGCTGGGCGGCCACGCCCAAGGAGCGCCGGGGGCCGACGCTGTTCCTCACCCTGGCGGCGCTGATCGGTACCGCGCTGCTGCCGCACGGGCCGCTGTTCGCGGTGGTGGCCCTGATGGCCAGCGCCGCCTGGGTCGGCCGGCAGCCGAAGGCCGCCGCCGAGCCGGCCCCGGACGTCGCCGCCGTCAAGCTCGCCGCGCTCTACGCCGCACTGACCCCGTACCTGGCCGGGCCGGAGGAGCTCGGGTCGCCCTACCGCCCGGACGGCGAGATCAAGGACGTCTTCCACAGCTGGGAGTTCGACCCGCTGGGCCGGCTGACCGCGCTGGAGCTGTCGTACCCGGTCTGGTTCACCGACACCGAGCCGGCCGCCCGGGCCCGGATCGAGCAGGTGCTGCAGGGCAAGGCCGGCCGGGGCCGCGAGTACCGCTTCGACTGGGACGAGGAGTCCAACCGGCTGCGGCTCACCGCGCTCGCACCGCTGTCCACCGGCATCGCGGCGCAGCCCTTCGTCACCTCCCCGGGCGAGATCGTGCTCGGGTTCACCGACAGCGACGGCAGCCACCGCACCATCCCGGTGGTCCAGGACGGCGTGCCCGCCCAGCAGCCGCCGGTGGTCTGGCGGACCGGTCCGCGCTCGGCCGAACCCCACCTGCTGATCCTCGGCGGGGCCGGCACCGGCACCTCCTCGCTGCTGCGCTCGGTCGCCCTGCAGGCCCTGCCGTACGGCGACCTGGTGGTGATCGACGGGGCCGGCACCGGCGAACACGCCTGCCTGGTCAACCGGCCCGGCGTGCACACCGTGGAGACCAGCCTGCACGGCGCGCTGGCCGCGCTGGAGTGGGTGGCCAAGGAGACCGAGCGCCGGCTGACCGTGCTGAACGCCGCCCGGCACCACGGCATCGCGGCGCCCGAGGACGCCACCCGGCCGCTGTGGCTGATGCTCGACCACCCGACCGAGCTGTCCGAGCTGGCCCAGGCCGAGGGTCGGACCGACCCCCAGGACCTGCTGGAGACGCCGCTGCGGCACGGCCGGGCGGCCCGGGTGACGGTGGTCTTCGCGGACGACGCCGAGGCCAGGGACCGGGTCTCCGCCACCGTCCGCTCGACCTGCCGGGCCCGGGTGGTGCTCGGCCCGACCACCCCGGAGGCGGCCGCGGCCGCGCTCGGCGCACCGCTGGACATCGCCCCCGCCGCCCGGACCCCGGTCGGCCGCGGCTACGCCCGGGTGGGCGCCGCCGCGCCGGTGCGCCTCCAGGTGCCCGCCACCGTGGACCCGCTGGACGAGGAGGTCTCGCCGCAGCTGCGGGACGCGGTGATCGCGCTGCTCCCGCACCGGGACACCCGGATCGAGGCGCCGGCGCCGTCCGCCGCCCCGGCCGCACCCCCGGCGCCCGGCCACGCGCCCGCCGTCGCGGCGGACGGGCAGCCCGCGGACCCCGCGGCGGCCCCGCCGGCGCCGGCCGTGGTCGAGCTGGCCAAGGACCCGCAGGCGGTCCGGCCGGACCCGGTGTGGTGAGTGCGCGGCGGCCGGCGGGCGCGGGCCTGCGGGCGGGGCTCGCGGGCGGGGCTCGACCCGCTCGGGACGTCATGACCAAGCGAGCATCAAGGACATGACGATAGGCTGTCCCGACGCCGCCGCGACGGTCGCAATGTGCACAAGATGTGACACACAGGGTGATATCACCGCTGAGATGTGACAAATCGGGCGGCGATGGGTACAAACAGGGGCGGCACGACAGGCGACGCCCGTCCCGGGACGGGAATCTTCGTCGGCGGCCGAGCGTTGGACCGAACGACGAAGACAGCGACCACTAGTCCTGTGGGCCAGAAGCCCGGGAGGCACGATTCATGAGCGAGCGAGCTCTCCGCGGCACGCGACTCGGGGCGACCAGCTACGAGACCGACCGCGGCATCGACCTGGCTCCCCGCCAGACCGTCGAGTATGCATGTCAGAACGGACACCGATTCGAGGTTCCCTTCTCCGTCGAGGCGGAGATCCCCTCGGTGTGGGAATGCCGGTTCTGCGGCCAGGAGGCCATGCTGCTGGACGGCGATGAGCCGGAGGAGAAGAAGGTCAAGCCGACGCGTACCCATTGGGACATGCTGATGGAGCGTCGGACCAGGGAGGAGCTGGAGGAGGTGCTGGCCGAACGGCTGGCGGTCCTCAGGTCCGGCGGGATGAATCTCGCGATCCACCCGCGTGACACCCGCAAGAGCGCATAGCGGTACCGCACACCAGGAAGGGCCCCGGGCGATCTGCCCGGGGCCCTTCCTCATGCGCTCGGCGCCACCTCGTGCGCCCGGTGCCACTCTGCTCGGCTCGGCTCTGCTCGGCTCGGCTCTGCTCGGCTCGGCGCTTCTCAGGGCTCGGCTCGGCGCTTCTCAGTGGGCGAGCGGCGGGCGGTACGCGGTGTCGGGGCCGCCTGCGCCCGGGGCCGGCGGGTCGACCACCTCGCCCTGGATCACCTTGCCGTCGGGCCGGTGGATCCGCAGCTGCTCCTGGAGCCGCAGCGCGTCCGCGAAGCGGTCCGCCCCCACCGGCGCGGTGGAGTGCAGCGCCCGTCCGGCCAGCCGGCGGCCCAGCGCCCGCCACAGCGCGCGGGTCGGCGGGAACAGCAGGCTCAGGCCGAGCAGGTCGGACAGGAAGCCGGGCAGCATCAGCAGGACGCCCGCCAGGACGGTCAGGCTGGTGCCGGTCTGCGGCTGCTCCGAGCGGGGGTCCTTGGTCTGCTCGACGGCGGCCGCGAACGCCCGGCGGCCGGCCCGCTTGATCAGCGAGCCGCCCGCGAACATCCCGGCGATCAGCAGCAGCAGGACCGCGGGCCAGCTCAGCACCCCGGCCACCACGGTCAGCAGCCAGATCTCCAGCACCAGCCAGGCGGCGACGGCGAGCGGCAGGAGACGCCGCACTCGGCCCCGCGGGGCCGGGCGGACCTGGTCAGTTGTCTGGGCCACGGTACGAATCCACTCCATCGCGGTGCTCTTCGCACCGCCGGCGGACTCCGGCCGTGGCTACGGCACCTGTGGGGTCAACGGCTCGGAGCCGGCCGATGTTCCACCCCGGCGGCGCCGGCGCAGACCGGTGGCCGCGGCGAAGCCGCAGGCCAGCAGGCCCGTCACGGCGAGCGCCCACTCGGGCGCCGCGCCCACCCGGTCGGCCACGGTCGTCCCGTCGCGCAGCGGCACCACGGCGTTCAGCACGGCCGGGGTCAGCTCCTCGGTCCGGGAGACCACCGAGCCGTCCGGGGCGATCACCGCGCTGATCCCGCTGGTGGCGGCGATCAGCACCGCGCGGCCGTGCTCGACCGCGCGCAGCCGGGACATCGCGAGCTGCTGCTCGGGCTGGCCGCTCTCGGCGTAGGTGGCGTTGTTGGTCTGGACGACCAGCACCCGGCCGCCGTCGTTGACGGTGTCGCGGACGATCTCGTCGTAGGCGACCTCGAAGCAGATCACGTCGCCGATCCGGGCCGGGCCGAGCTGCATCACACCGTTGTGGGTGCCCGGGTAGAAGTCGCGGGCGACCCGCTGCAGGCGCTCGATCACCTGGGACAGCTCGGCGCGGAACGGCACGTACTCGCCGAACGGCACCGGGTGCTGCTTGGTGTACGAGGCCCCGGGGCCGCTCGCCGGGTCCCAGACGATGCCGTTGTTCTGCACGTGCTGGGCGTCCGGGCCGTCCACCAGGGCGCCGACCAGGGTCGGCACGCCGATGCTGCGGACCGCCTCGTCGATCCGGGCGTACGCCGCGGGGTCGGAGTAGGGGTCGAGGTCGGAGGAGTTCTCCGGCCAGATCACGATGTCCGGGCGCGGGGCGCGGCCCGCCGCGACGTCCGCGGCCAGCCGCTCGGTCTCGGCGGCGTGGTTGTTGAGCACCATCATCGGGCGGCCGAGGAAGTCCATCCCGGGCTTGGCCACGTTGCCCTGGACCAGCGCGACCTTGACGGTGTCGTCGGCGCCGGTGGGTACCGGCACCAGGTAGCCCGCCAGCAGCGCCGCCAGCGCACCGACGGCGCCCGGGGCGGCCAGCGGGAAGGAGCGCCGGGGGCCGTTGCGCAGCCGCAGTGCGGCCCAGGCCAGCAGGGCGCCGGACAGCGCCACGGCGAAGGTCACCAGCGGGGCGCCACCGAGCGCGGCCAGCGGGGTGAACGGGCTCGCCGTGTTGGCGAAGGCCAGCCGGCCCCACGGGAAGCCGCCGAGCGGCAGCCGGTCCCTGGCCCACTCCTGGGTGACCCACAGGCAGGCGGTCCACAGCGGCCAGCCGGGCAGCCGGGAGGTGAGCGCGAGCGCGCCGCCGAGCAGCGCCAGGAACAGCGCCTCCACCACGGACAGGCCGATGGTGGCGTCCCAGCCGATCACCCGCAGCCAGGACAGCAGCGCCAGGAAGAACGGCAGCCCGAACGCGAAGCCGGTCCAGGCGCCCTGCCGGACCGTGCGGCCCCGGGTCAGCAGCGAGAAGCCGGCCACCGCCAGGAAGGACAGCGGCCACAGGTCGTACGGCGGGAAGGAGGCCGCCAGCAGCAGACCGGCGAGCACGGCGAGACCGGTCCGGGGCAGGCCCGCACGGATCCGGGCGAGCCGCCCGGGCCGCTGCCGGGGCTGCCCGGCCTCGCCTGCCGACCCGGCGTCCGCCGCCGGGTGCTCCTGCTGTACGGGCAGGGCCACCTGCGTACCGCCTCTCTCGTCGGGTCCGTCCTCGATCCGGCCGCCCACGATCGAGAGCCGTCCGAAGACGGTACCCCGCACCAGTATCCGCCCGGCTCACGGGGTGTCGCGGCTCACACCGGCCGCCGCCGGGCGGGTCGGCGGACGTGCACCGTACGACCGCGGACCACGGTGCGCAGGCAGGTGGGCAGGGGTGCGCCCGGGGTGAGGTCGGGCAGGCCCGGGGTGCCGGAGCGGGGGTCGGTGGACCAGCCGGCCACCCGGTCGTCGGGGGCCTGCACGACCAGGTCGGTGGCGTCCCAGACCGCGAAGCTGGCGACCGCGCCGGGCACCAGCACGCCGTCCTGGTCGCGGCCGAGCGCCCGCCAGCCGCCGCGGGTGTGGGCGGTGAAGGCGGCGCGGACCGAGATCCGGTGCTCCGGCGTGCGGTGGAAGGCGGCGGCCCGGACGGTGCCCCAGGGGTCGAGCGGGGTGACCGGCGCATCGGAGCCGAAGGCGAGCAGGACGCCGGCCTTCAGCAGCGCGGCGAACGGGTTCAGGCCGGCCGCCCGCTCGGCGCCCAGCCGCTGGACGTACATGCCGTCCGGGCCGCCCCAGGCGGCGTCGAACGCGGGCTGCACGGAGGCGGTCAGGCCGAGCTCGGTGAAGGCCGCGATGGACTTGTCGTCGAGCGACTCGGCGTGCTCGACCCGGTGCCGGGCGGCCTTCACCCGGGCGGGGCCGACCCGGTCGGCGGCGGCCCGCACGCCGTCCAGGACGGCGGTCACGGCGGCGTCGCCGATCGCGTGGAAGCCGGCCTGCAGGCCCGCCTCGGTGCAGGCGGCGACGTGGTCGGCGATCTGCTCGGCGCTCAGGTAGGCGGCGCCGGTGTGCTCGGCGTCGGCGTACGGGGTGTGCAGGCAGGCGGTGTGCGAGCCGAGCGCCCCGTCGACGAACAGGTCGCCGCCGGCGCCGACCGCCCCGAGCCGCCGGGCGGTGTCGACGCCGCCGAGCTCGCCCCAGTAGCCGAAGACCTCGGGGCCGTCGGTGGCGGCGGCCAGCTCGAGCAGCGCCGCGAGGTCCTGCTCGGAGGAGATCTGCGGTCCCGCGCACTCGTGCAGGGCGCCGATGCCGAGCTCGGCGGCGCGCCGCAGGGTGGCCAGCTGGGCGGCGCGGCGCTGGTCCGGCGTGAGGTGGGCCAGTGCGGCAGCCCGCACGGCGTGGTGGGCGTCGCGGCTGAGCGGGCCGTCGGGGTGGTGGCCGGGGAGGGCGGCCAGGTCCTCGGTGAGGGCGCGCAGCGCGGTGGAGGCGAGCGCGGAGTGCACGTCGGTGCGCGACAGGTACAGCGCGGCGCCGCCGGCCGCCCGGTCGAGTTCGGCCTGGGTCGGCGGGCGGCCCTCGGGCCAGCCGGACTCGTCCCAGCCGTGGCCGATCAGCACGCCGCCGGCAGGGGCGTCGGCGGCGAAGCGGGCGATCCGCTCCAGTGCCTCGGCGAGCGTCGGGCAGCCGGTCAGGTCCAGGCCGGTGAGCGCCAGGCCGGTCGAGGTGGCGTGCACGTGGGCGTCGACGAAGGCCGGGGTGACCAGGGCACCGGCCAGCTCCACCACCTCGTCGGCGATGTCGGCGTAGGCCTCGGCCGCGCCGTCGCTGCCGACCCAGGCGACCTGCTCCCCCTCCACCAGCATGGCGGTGGCAAAGGGGTCGGCGGGGCTGTAGACGTTGCCGCCGCGCAGCAGCACGGTGCGGTTGGTGCGTTCGGTCATGGGCACAAGTCTGCACCCGACCGGTGCGCGTCAGAGCTTCGGGGGGCGCGCCTCGTACGGGGTGGACAGCACCACGGTGGTGCGGGTGGAGACGCCGGCGGCGGACCTGATCCGGGCCAGCAGGTCCTCCAGGTCGCCCGGTCCGGGGACCCTGACCTTGAGGATGTAGTTCTCGTCGCCGGCGACGCTGTGGCAGGCCTCGATCTCGGGCAACTGGACCAGCCGGTCCGGGGTGTCGTCCGGGGCGCTGGGGTCGAACGGCTTGACGGAGATGAAGGCGGTCAACGCCAGGTTGACGGCCTGGGGGTCGACGATCGCCGTGTAGCCGCGGATCACCCCCCGCTGTTCGAGGCGGCGCACCCGCTGGTGCACCGCCGAGGTGGACAGGCCGGTGGCCTTGCCCAGGTCCGTGTAGCTCATCCGGCCGTCTTCGAGAAGCAGCTGGACGATGCGCTGGTCGAGATCCTCCACAAGGCGCAAACCTAGCGCCCCGGGGAGCCGTACGCCGACCCGGCGGCTCATCCGCCCGGCCGCGCGGCGATCCGGCGCACCGCCCGCGGCCCGCCGGGACCGGCCGGGCGCTGCGGGGCCCCGCCCGGCCCCGATACCGAACCGGCGCATTGCAGGGGGCACATGCCACCAGAATGTGGCGAAGGACACACCCCGTGCATCATCGTGCGCCGACCTGCAGGGTTATGACGGTCCGTCGGCGGGAAGTGCTGCTGTTGGCCCGGGCTTACCGAGGCCGGCCCGATCCGAGGGGGATCCCGATGCCTGCCACTGACCAACGCTCATCCAGCGTCGAGGACGAACGCGCCGAGACCGGACGGCACGAGGACGACGGCTACGCCGACTTCGGCCCGACCCCGGGCGCGGACCCGGGCGAGGCCGAGACCTGGGAGATCGTCCGGGTGCACTGCCCGTCCTGCGACCGCCCGATCGCGCTGGTGGGCGACGAGGACCGGCTGCCGCTGCACGCCGTCCTGCCGACCGCCTGGCACCCCTTCTCGCCGGCCGTCTGCGCGGGCTCCGGCTCGCCCGCCGACGACCTGGCCGAGTGCGACGCCGCCGAGCACGCCGGCCCCGGCCTGGACGAGCTGCTCGCCCTGCCGGCCGAGCTGGACTGGCGCACCCAGCCGTTCTCGCACGCCGGCCAGCGGCGCACCGTCGAGGACGCCCCGCCGGTCCCCGCCCAGCGTGGTGCCCGGGGACGGCGCTGACCGCTGCCGCCGCACCCCGGGCCCGCGGTCACCGGCCGGTCAGGTGCCGGCCGATGACCAGGCGCTGGACCTGGTTGGTGCCCTCGACGATCTGCAGCACCTTCGCCTCGCGCATGTAGCGCTCGGCCGGGTAGTCCTGGGTGTAGCCGTAGCCGCCGAGGACCTGCACCGCGTCGGTGGTGACCCGCATCGCGGCGTCGGTGCAGAACAGCTTGGCCATCGCCGCCTCCTTGGAGAAGGCCAGACCGGCGTCCTTGAGCCGGGCGGCGGCCAGGTACAGCGCCCGGCCGGCCTCGATCTGGGTGGCCATGTCGGCGAGCATGAAGGACAGCCCCTGGAAGTCGGCGATCGGCCGGCCGAACTGCTGCCGGGTACCGGCGTAGTCGACGGCCAGGTCCAGCGCCGCCTGGGCGACGCCGATCGCGCAGGCCGCGATGCCGAGCCGGCCCGAGTCGAGGGCGGCCAGGGCGATCTGGAAGCCCTGGCCCTCCTCGCCGATCAGCCGCTCGCGGGCCACCCGGACGCCGTCGAAGTGCAGCTGCGCGGTCGGCGAGGACCGCATGCCCATCTTGTGCTCCGGCGGGGCCGCCGACAGCCCGGCCGCCCCGCCCGGCACCAGCAGGCAGCTGATGCCGCGGGCGCCGTCCTCGCCGGTGCGCACCATCGAGCTGTAGAAGTCCGCGTGGCCGCCGTGGGTGATCCACGCCTTGGTGCCGCTGACCACGTACTCCTCGCCGTCCACCACCGCGCGGGTGCGCAGCGAGGCCGCGTCGGAGCCCGACTGCGGCTCGGAGAGGCAGTACGCGCCGAGCTGCTCGCCGCTGAGCATGCCGGGCAGCCAGCGGTCGCGCTGCTCGTCGGTGCCGAAGACGGCCAGGGCGTGGCAGGAGAGGGTGTGCACGCTGACGCCGAGGCCGACGGCCAGCCAGCCGGCCGCCAGCTCCTCCAGGACCTGGAGGTACACCTCGTAGGGCTGGTCGCCGCCGCCGTACTGCTCGCCGTACGGCAGGGACAGCAGGCCGGCCCGGCCCAGGGTGCGGAACACCTCGCGGGGGAAGCGGTCACCGGCCTCGTCGGCGGCGGCGTGCGGGGCGACCTCGTTGTGTACCAGCTCGCGGGTGAGGCCCAGCAGCTCGCGGGCCTCCTCGCTGGGCAGCTGACGGTCCACGGGCTTGGCGGATACGGCGCTCATGGCTGCGTCTCCTCGATTCGGCGGGCCCTGGTGTGGCGGGCCCGGGGACGGGGCTGACGGGTCTGGGTGGACCGTCACCGGCCGAAGTGAACGGTCGTTCACAGGCGCGGCGATGCGAGTATGCCCGATATCGACCCAGGCAGTCACCGTCGACGGTCGAACGCCCATCGAACGGAGTCCTAGAGTGGCCAGGTGATTGACCCGGCCGACCCGCGCGACATTCCCGGCACCCCGGACATACCGGACGGCCTGCCGGACCGGCTCGGCGCCCTGGCGCCCTCGCTCGGGCCGGTGCGGCTGGTCGCGGTGGACGGGCACGCCGGGTCCGGCAAGACCACCTTCGCGGCCCGGGTGGCCGCCGCGCTCGGCGGGGCGCCGGTGGTGCACCTGGACGGCCTGGCGACCCACGAGGAGCCGTTCGGCTGGGTCGGGCGGCTGCGCTCGCAGGTGCTGGCACCGCTGGCGGCGGGCCGGGCGGCCGAGTACCAGGTCTACGACTGGACGCTGCGGCGCTTCGCCACGTCCCGGCGGATCCCGGCGGCGCCGGTGGTCCTGCTGGAGGGGGTCGGCGCGGGACGGCGCGCGGTGCGCCCGGCGCTCGCCGCGCTGGTGTGGATGGAGCTGGACGCGGCCGCCGCCCGGCGCCGGGGCGAGCTGCGGGACGGTCCGGAACTGGCCGAGTTCTGGGCCGGCTGGGCCCGCGCGGAGCGGGCGCACTTCGCCGCCGACCCCAGCCGCCCGTACGCCGGCCTGCGGGTCGACGGGGTCACCGGACGGATCGTCCGGGGCACCGTCGGTGACCCCGCGCACGGCCCTTGACCTGGGACGTCGCCAGGACTTAGGTTCACTTCACGCGGGAGATAGTTGATCCCGCAACATTGGACTCGGCGCCTCCGGCTTGTTCCCCCGTGAGCCGGAGGCGCCGTGCTGTCCTCCCCCACCGGCCCCGCCGGGGCCAACAGCCCGGCCACCCCTTGGATTTGAAGCGGTGCGGCACCCTTCCGGATCAGCCTCGCGCCGGTACGATTCCAGTCAGGCGCACAGGCGCTCCGGGGGTTGCGGACGGACGGGCGGGGGTTGCCTGCCGCTCGTCGACCGACTTGGCCTCGATGCACTCGGCGGGGGGCGTGAGTGACGGTGGAGACGTCCGACTTCGGTTCCGGCGGCCCGGGGGCCGCCCGGCAGGCCGACCGCGCCTGGCTGCGCGCCACCGACGCCTACGCGGCCGGTTCGTACGCGCGCGCCGAGGAGGAGTTCCGCACCGCCGTCGAACTCGACCCGGCGATGGCCGACGCCTGGCTCGGCCTGCACGCGCTGCGCAGCGACACCTCCGGCGCACTGCTCGCCATGTACCGCCACCAGGACCGGTTCGGGGAGCAGCGCAGACGCCACCGACGGCCGCTCAGTTCCTGGTACTGGCTGGGCTGGTGGGTGCAGCCGGTCCTGGAGGACACCCGCGACCTGCTGCTGGCGCACGCCTCGCACTGGCTCGACGGCCGGCACCTGACCGAGCTCGACCGGGCGCTCGCCGAGTGCCCGCCGCCCGAGCAGGACCCCTCGGTCCGCTTCCTGCACGCCTGCCGCTCCTACCTGGTGAAGGACTGGGAGCAGCTGATCCGGGACACCGACCGGCTGCTGGACGACCCGGTGCTGGGCATCGAGGCCGGGCTGTTCGGCGGGATGGCCCGGGTCCGGCTCGACATGTGCGCCCAGGCGCAGGCCCCGCTCGCCGCGTCGCTGGCCCGGTGCCGCTCCGAGCAGCCGCAGCGCAAGGAGCTGCGGTACTGGCTGGCCCGGGCGTACGAGGGCGCCGGGCGCAGCGCCGCCGCGCTGCCGCTGTACCGTGCCGTGCACCGGGCCGATCCGGCGTTCATGGACACCTCCGCGCGGCTGGCGGCGATCGCCACCGACGGGGTGCTGGAGGGGTTGCTGCTCTCCGACGAGGACCGGGCGATGCTCGAACCGGCCCTGCCCGACTCCGAGTTCGACCCGGATCCGGATCCGGATCCCGACCCCGGTGCCGGCCGAGGCCCCGGGCCGGACGCCGGACCGCAGGGCGACCAGGACCCCGGCCCGGAACCGTCCGAGCCGTCCGGTCCCGGCGGGTTCGGCGTGGTCGCACCGGCCGGCGGGGGCGGGCCGGCCGGGCGGTTCGGCTCCCCCGGTGCCGGTGCCGGTGGCGAGTCGGCGGGCGACGCCGCCGGCGAGCCTTCCCCGGCCGACCGCTCGGCCTGCGCCGCCGGTCCCGCGTCCGCGGCCGTGGCCGCCGGGCCGCAGGACCGGCCGGCGGCCGGCGCGGTGTACCCGCGCGGCGCGGGCGGGGCGGCGGGCGACGACGGCCAGTTGGCCGAGGCGCTCGCCGCGCTGGAGCGGATGGTGGGCCTGGATCCGGTGAAGCGGCAGGTCAGGGCGTTGTCGGCGCAGCTGCGGATGGCCCGGCTACGGGCCGACCAGGGGCTGCCGGTACAGCCGCCGAAACGTCACTTCGTCTTCTCCGGGCCCTCCGGCACCGGCAAGACCACGGTCGCCCGGATCCTCGGCCGGGTCTTCCACGCGCTCGGCCTGCTCTCCGGCGACCACCTGGTCGAGGCGCAGCGGGCGGACCTGGTGGGCGAGTTCCTCGGCCAGACCGCCGTCAAGGCCAACGAGCTGATCGACTCGGCGCTGGACGGCGTGCTGTTCATCGACGAGGCCTACAGCCTGTCCAACTCGGGCTACACCAAGGGCGACGCGTACGGCGACGAGGCGCTGCAGGTGCTGCTCAAGCGCGCCGAGGACAACCGCGACCGGCTGGTGGTGATCCTGGCCGGCTACCCGGCCGGGATGAACCGGCTGCTGGCCGCCAACCCCGGCCTCAACTCCCGGTTCACCACCCGGGTCGACTTCCCCAGCTACCGGCCCGCCGAGCTGGCCGAGATCGGCCGCACGCTGGCCGCCGCCGACGGCGACGGCTGGGACCAGGACGCCAGCGAGGAGCTGGCCTCGATCTGCGCCCACGTGGTCGGCGAGGGCTGGATCGACGACCTCGGCAACGGCCGCTTCGTGCGGACCCTGTACGAGAAGTCCTGCGCCTACCGGGACCTGCGGCTGTCCGCGCAGGGCGGACTGCCCAGCCGGGAGGACCTGGCGGCCCTGCGGCTGCCCGACCTGCTCCAGGCCTACGGCGAGCTGATCGACGGCCGGGGCGGCGGCTAGGGCGGCTTGCGAAGTCGCGTCGGACAAGGCCGCGGCGTCGGGCGCCCGGAATCGCCCTCGTACCGGGCCGGCCGTACGCGGGTGATCCGGGCGTGCGTCCAGCCGGGGGTACCTCCCGGCCGAAGGCTGGGGAGCGTCGCGGACCCGGCGGGGCTTTGCAGACGCGCCCCAGGCCGTGTCCGGCAGTCCCCGCCGGGCGCCCGGTGCTCTTTCGGGCCCCGACCGGGAGGCGCCCCCGGCCGGACGCACCGGCGACTCGCCCCTGCACGGCCCGGTACGAGGGGGTTTCGCCGGCACGCCCCGCCGGGCGCCCGACGCCGCGCGCCGATCCGACGGGACCTGTCGGACACGGCCCGGCCCGCGCCGGACGGCGACCGCCCCCGGCCTCGGGGGGCTCGGGGGCGGTACGGGGCCGGGCGGGGTGTCAGGCGCGGGCCGCCGGGCGGTGGTCCGGGTCGTGGACCTCGCCGACCAGCTCCTCCAGGACGTCCTCCAGCGCGACCAGGCCGAGCTGGCGGCCGTCCGGGCCGGCCGCCACGGCGAGGTGGGCGGCGTCCCGGCGCATCGCGCCGAGGGCGTCGTCCAGGCGCATGCTGCCCGGGAGCACGGTGACCGGACGCCACAGCCGGGCGGGCACCGCCGCGTCCGGGTCCTCGACCTCCAGGCTGTCCTTGACGTGCAGGTACCCGCGGACGGTGCCGTCGGCGCCGACCACCGGGAAGCGGGAGAAGCCGGTCCGTACCGCGAGCCGCTCGATCTCCCGGGCGGTCACGTCGGTGCCGACCGAGACCAGCTGCTCGGGCGGCAGCAGGACCTCGGTGATCGGCCGGTCGCCGAGCTCCAGCGCGTCCTCCAGCCGCTCCTGGCGGCTGCGGTCCAGCAGGCCCGCGTCCCGGGAGTCGGTGAGCAGCAGGACCAGTTGCTCGGTGGTGAAGACCGACGCCACCTCGTCCCGGCCCTGCACCTTGAACAGCCGCAGCACGGCGTTGGCGAAGGCGTTCAGGAAGCGGATCACCGGGGCGATCCAGCGGGCCAGCCGGTCGAGCGGCGGGCCGAGCCACAGCGCGGCCTTCTCCGGGCCGGCCAGCGCGATGTTCTTGGGCACCATCTCGCCGAGCACCATGTGCAGGAAGACCACCAGCGCCAGTGCCAGCGCGTAGCTGAGCGGGTGCATCAGCGACTCCGGCACGCCGATCGCGTGGAACGGCCCCTCCACCAGGTCGGCGATGGTCGGCTCGGCGAGCGCGCCGAGCAGCAGTGAGCAGACGGTGATGCCGAGTTGGGCGGCAGCCAGCATGGCGGAGACGTTGGACAGCGCGTGCAGCACGGTCCGGGCCCGCCGGTCGCCGGCCTCGGCGAGCGGTTCGATCTGGCTGCGCCGGACCGAGATGACCGCGAACTCGGCGCCGACGAAGAAGGCATTGCCGACCAGCAGCAGGATCGAGGCGGCCAGCAGGAGCACGGTCATCGGGTCTGGTCCTCGTCGTACCGGTCGGCTCGGGTGCGCCGGATCTCCACCCGGCTGGTGCGGTGCCGCTCCACGGCGAGCACGGTGAAGTGCCAGCCGGGCAGCTCGGCCTGCTCGCCGACCTCGGGGAGCTTGCCGAGCAGGTCGGCGAGCAGCCCGCCGAGGGTCTCGTAAGGGCCCTCCGGGGCGTGCAGGCCGATGGCCTCCAGCTGGTCGGTCCTGGCCCGGCCGTCGGCCTCCCAGACCGGCAGGCCGTCGGCGGCGGGCAGCGGGCGCAGTTCGGGGACGTCGGCGGGGTCGTGCTCGTCCTGGACCTCGCCGACCACCTCCTCGACGATGTCCTCGATGGTGACCACGCCGGCGGTGCCGCCGTACTCGTCGACCACGATGGCCATCGGCTGCTGCCGGCGCAGCAGGTCGAGCAGGCGCTCGGCGGGCAGCGTCTCGGGGACCAGCAGCGGGGTGACCGCGAGCGGGCCGACCCGGGTGGCGGCGCGGTGCTCGGCCGGGACGGCGAGCGCGTCCTTGAGCGTGACCGTGCCGCTGACCTCGTCCAGGCTGTGGCCGTAGACCGGGAAGCGGGACAGGCCGGTGGCCCTGGTCAGGTTGATCACGTCGGCGGCGCTGGCGTCCTGCTGGAGGGCGGCGACGGCGACGCGGGGGGTCATCACGCTCTCCGCGGTCAGCTGGCCGAGGCCGAGCGTGCGCACGAACAGGGTGGCGGACTCCTCGTCTATCGCGCCCTCGCGGGCCGAGTGCCGGGCCAGCGCGACCAGTTCGGCGGGGGTGCGGGCGTGGCCGAGCTCCTCCTGGGGCTCCAGGCCGATGGCCCGGACCAGCCGGTCGGCGGCGCCGTTCAGGACGGTGATCAGCGGCCGGCAGACGGTGGAGAAGGCCCGTTGCGGACCGACCACCGCGTAGGCGACCTGGACCGGCCGGGCGATCGCCCAGTTCTTCGGGACCAGCTCGCCGATCACCATCTGGACCACGGTGGCGAGCACCAGGCCGGTGATGACGGCGACGGTGCTCGCGGCGGAGGCGGGGACGCCCACGGCGGTCAGCACCGGGGTGAGCAGGTCGGAGAGCGCGGGCGCGGCAAGCATACCGACCACCAGCGAGGTGACGGTGATGCCGAGCTGGGCGCCGGAGAGCTGGAAGGAGAGCTTGCGCAGGGCCTTCAGCAGGCCCTTGGCGCGGCGGTCGCCGCCGGCGGCGGCCCGTTCGACCTCACCGCGCTCGACGGTGACGAAGGCGAACTCGGCGGCCACGAAGAGGCCGTTGGCGAGGATGAGCAGCACGGCGGCCGCGAGCATGAGCCAGGCGGTGGTCACGGGGCCGCCTGCCTTCCGTGCGTGCGTGGCGAGGCGGCGCTGGTACTACCGGACGGATCGTCCATCGAGGGGAGGTGTCACTCCTCTGGTCGGGATGGGCTCGAAGGCGGCCGGGTGCTTTGCCCCGGCTTTACCAGCGTAGACGATACCCGAACGAGTGTAGGGATCCCGGTCGGTGGGCCTCGGAGGCACGCCGGGGGCGGTCAGGACGCGTGGTGTCCGTCGACCAGGTCGCGCAGGGTGCGGGCGGCCGCGATGGCCCGGTCCCGGCCGCCGCCGGCCTGGATGCCCACGGCCGCCAGCGCGGTGCCGTCGGCCAGGTCCAGCACCACCCAGGGGTCGCCCGCCCGGAAGTTGACCCGGACGATCTCCGCCCAGGCCAGCCGGCGGCTGCGGACGAAGTTGACCACGGTCACGCCCTCGGCGTCGGCCCGCACCCGCGGCCGGGCCAGCATCAGCGCGACGCCGGCGAACAGCAGGCCGCTGACCACCATCGCCACCCGGTCGTTGAGGTGCCAGTTGGCGGGCAGCGCGAAGGCGATCACGGTGAAGACGATCACCAGCAGCACGGACATCGGCACCAGCACGGCCCGGGTGCGGCGGGGGGCCCAGGTGACGGGAAGGGCGTCGGCGGTGGACACGTCGGGGCTCCAGGGAGAACGGGCGGAGGCCGCCAGGCCCCCGCCCGCGTCGGGTCGGTCGGGTTGCTCGGAGGAGGTCAGAGGCGGCAGGCGTGGATGTTGGTCACCAGGATCGCCCGGGCGCCGATGCCCCACAGGTCGTCCATGATCCGCTGGGCCTCCTTGCGGAGCACCATCGAACGGACCGCCACCCAGCCCTCGGTGTGCAGCGGCGAGACGGTCGGCGACTCCAGACCGGGGGTGAGGGCGACCGCCTCGCTCACCTTCTCGACCCGGATGTCGTAGTCCATCAGCACGTAGCGGCGCGCCACCAGCACGCCCTGGAGCCGGCGCATGAACTGCTCGACGCCCGCGTCCTCGCCCGCGCCCTTGGGGCGGATCACCACGGCGTCGGAGACCAGGATCGGCTCGCCGAACACCTCCAGGCCCGCGTTGCGCAGGCTGGTGCCGGTCTCCACCACGTCCGCGATCACGTCCGCGACGCCGAGCTGCACCGCGGTCTCCACCGCGCCGTCCAGCTTGGTCACGGTCGCCTTGACGCCCTGCTCGGCCAGGTGCTGCTCGACCAGGCCGGTGTACGAGGTGGCGATCCGCAGGCCCTCCAGGCTCTGCACGTCCGTGACGTCCAGGCCGACCGGCTTGGCGAACCGGAAGGTGGAGCCGCTGAACCCGAGGGACAGCACCTCCTCGGCGTCGGACGCGGAATCCAGCAGCAGGTCGCGGCCGGTGATGCCGACGTCCAGCCGGCCGGAGCCGACGTAGACGGCGATGTCGCGGGGGCGCAGGAAGAAGAACTCCACCTGGTTGTCCGGGTCGACCAGCACCAGTTCCTTGGGGTCCTTGCGCTGCCGGTACCCGGCCTCATGGAGCATCTCCGCCGCGGGACCCGAGAGCGAACCCTTGTTGGGGACGGCGATGCGCAGCATGAGAGGCGGGTTCCTTCGCTGGGGGGCGGTTCGGTACGGAGCTGGGGTGCGGATCAGAGGTGCGCGTAGACGTCGTCGAGCGTCAGCCCGCGCGCGACCATCATCACCTGAAGGTGGTACAGGAGCTGGGAGATCTCCTCGGCCGTCCGCTCGTCGGACTCGTGCTCGGCGGCCATCCAGACCTCGGCGGCCTCCTCGACGACCTTCTTGCCGATCGCATGGACGCCCTGCTGGACGAGCTGCGCGGTACGGGAGGACGAGGGGTCGCCGGCGGCGGCCTTCTGCTGGAGCTCGGAGAAGAGCTCCTCGAATGTCTTGGAAGCCATGATGGACTCACCTTACGGCCTGCCGGCGAGGGCCCGGTAAACAGTTCCGCAACGTGGACAGTCCGCTGGACACCCCCGCGGGGCCCGCCGGCCGCGGTCGTCCGGGCCGGCGGGCGGGTACCTCAGTGCCAGGGCTCGGAGACCGCGCGCAGCGCGGCGACGGTGGCCAGCGCGGCGGTCACGGCCTCGTGCCCCTTGTCCTCGGCCGAGCCGGGCAGGCCCGCACGGTCCAGCGCCTGCTCCTCGTTGTCGCAGGTCAGCACGCCGAAGCCGACCGGTACGCCGGTCTGCACGGCGACCTCGGTGAGGCCGAGGGTGGCGGCCTGGCAGACGTAGTCGAAGTGCGGGGTGCCGCCGCGGATCACCACGCCGAGGGCGACCACGGCGTCGTAGCCGCGGCCGGCCAGCTGCTTGGCGGCGACCGGCAGTTCGAAGGTGCCCGGGACGCGGACCACGGTGGGCTCGTCGATGCCGAGTTCCTTGAGCGCCCGGTGGGCGCCGTCCAGCAGGCCGTTCATGACCTGGTCGTGCCACTGCGCGGCGATCACCGCGACCCGCAGGTCGGCGCAGTTCTTCAGGGTCAGCTCGGGGGCTCCGTGGCCGCTCACGTCTCTACTTCCTGTTCGCTGGATGGGGGTCGGGCGTGGTCGGGATGGGGTACGGGTCAGGCGCCGTCGTCGTCGAGCCAGGGCAGCTGGTGGCCCATCCGGTCGCGCTTGGTGCGCAGGTAGCCGAGGTTGTGCTCGCTGGTGCGGACGGCGAGCGGCAGCCGGCCCTTGACCTTCAGGCCGTGCTCGGTGAGCGCGGCGTGCTTGTCCGGGTTGTTGGTGAGCAGGGTCAGCGAGCGCACGCCGAGGTCGGCGAGCATCTGGGCGCCGATGCTGTAGTCCCGGCCGTCGGCGGGCAGCCCCAGCTCCAGGTTGGCGTCGACGGTGTCGCGGCCCTGCTCCTGGAGCTCGTACGCGCGCAGCTTGTGGGCCAGGCCGATGCCGCGGCCCTCGTGGCCGCGCAGGTAGAGCACCACGCCGCGGCCGGCCTCGGCGACCTGCTGCAGCGAGGCCTGCAGCTGCGGCCCGCAGTCGCAGCGCAGCGAGCCGAACACGTCGCCGGTCAGGCACTCCGAGTGCAGCCGGACCAGGACGTCCTCGCCCTCGGGCAGCCGTCCGTCGGCGTCCAGGCCGCCGGCCACCAGGGCCAGGTGCTCGACGCCGTCGATGGTGCCGCGGTAGGCGACCGCGGTGAACCCGCCGTGCTCGGTGGGCAGCGCGGTGACGGCGGCCCGGTCCACGTGCAGCTCGGTGCGGCGGCGGTAGGCGATCAGGTCCTCGATCGAGATGATCGCCAGACCGTGCTCGCGGGCGAAGGCCACCAGCTCGGGCAGCCGGGCCATGGTGCCGTCGTCGTTGACCACCTCGGCGATGGCGCCGGCCGGGGCCAGACCGGCCAGCCGGGCCAGGTCGACGGCGGCCTCGGTGTGGCCGGGGCGCACCAGCACCCCGCCCTCGACGGCGCGCAGCGGGAAGACGTGGCCGGGCCGGGTCAGGTCGCCCGGCTCGGTGGCGGCCGCGGCGAGCAGCCGGACGGTGCGGGCCCGGTCGGCGGCCGAGATGCCGGTGGAGACGCCGTCGCGGGCGTCCACCGAGACGGCGTAGGCGGTGCCCTTGCGGTCCTCGTTGACCCGGGTCATCGGGGGCAGGTCGAGCCGGTCCAGCTCGTCGCCGGTCATCGGGACGCAGATCACGCCGGAGCTGTAGCGGATGGTGAAGGCCATCAGCTCGGGAGTGGCGGCCGAGGCGGCGAAGACGATGTCGCCCTCGTTCTCGCGGTCCTCGTCGTCCACCACGATCACCGGGCGGCCGAGGGCGATGTCGGCGATGGCTCGCTCGACCGGGTCGAGCACCGGCTCGTCGACGATCTGATCGGTGGTCATGCCGTCACTCCCTGGGGGATGGTGGTGTGCCCGGGGCGCGGGGCGCGGCTGCGCAGCCACCAGGAGCGCAGGCCGAGCAGCACCAGGACGAAGTAGATGCTGTAGGTGAGGCCGGAGAAGGCGTAGCCGCTGTTGAAGGCGAGCGGGACGCCGACCACGTCGACCGCGATCCAGGCGAACCAGAACTCCACCCAGCCGCGTGCCTGGGCGTACATCGCGGCCAGCGTGCCGACGAAGATGTAGGCGTCCGCCCACGGGCTCCAGGACCAGGACGGGTTGGCGAAGTAGAGCCCCGCGAGGGCGAGCGTGCCGAGCGCCAGCGCGGCGGTGAGCGCGGCCCGTTCACGCCAGGAGGCGAACCGGACGGCGATCTCGCCGGCGCTCCGCCGCCCCTGCCGCCAGCGGGTCCAGCCCCAGGCGGCCGCGGCGATCACGATCACCTGCTTGCCGATCAGGCCGGGGTTGGGCGAGTCGCCGCCGAGGTACGCGGTGATCAGCACCGCACCGGAGAGCAGCTGGACGGGCCAGCTCCACACCGAGCGGCGCCAGCCGAGCGCGAGGCCGGCGAAGCCGAGCAGGTTGCCCAGCATGTCGGACCAGATCACGTGCTGGCCGAAGGCGGTGAAGGCGGTGCCGCCGAGCCAGTTCACTTCGGCTCCCCGGCGATGGTGGCGGGCAGGGTACGGGTCTCGAGCAGCCGCTCGACGTACTTGGCGAGGACGTCGACCTCGAGGTTGACCGGGTCGCCGACGGCCTTGGCGCCGAGCGTGGTCAGTTCGAGGGTCGCGGGGATGAGCGAGACGGTGAAGGAGTCGAGGGCGGCCTCGACCACGGTCAGGCTGACGCCGTCGACGGTGATCGAGCCCTTCTCGACCAGGTAGCGGGTGATGCCCTGGGGCAGTGAGAAGCGCAGCACCTCCCAGCGGGGGGTGCCGTCGGCGTCAAGGTCGCCGCTCTCGCGGGAGAGCAGGGTGCCGGTCGCGTCGACGTGGCCCTGGACCAGGTGGCCGCCGAGCCGGGCGCCGAGCGACATGGCGCGCTCCAGGTTGACCCGGGAGCCGGGCCGCAGCGCGCCGAGGCTGGAGCGGTGCAGCGTCTCGGCCATCACGTCGGCGCTGAACTCGCCGGTGCGGGCCGCCAGTTGCTCGGGCTTGTCGAGTACGGTCAGGCAGACGCCGTTGACCGCGATGGAGTCGCCGTGGCGGGCGTCCGAACAGACCACCGGGCCACGCAGGCGGATACGCGAGGAGTCGCCGATCTCCTCGATGGAGACGACCTCGCCGAGCTCTTCGATGATGCCGGTGAACACCCGGGTTCTCCTCGCGCTTGGGGCGCGGACTCCGGGGCGGCACATGGGAGATGACGCGGACAGCCGGTACGGACGGTGGCACCCCGCGCCCGGCGCCGTCGCCGGACGGGAGCTCTCCCGTCGCACCTGCGCCACGGCTCGCGGGGCAAGCCGTGGTCCAACTGATCCGCCGCGCACGCCTCCCATCCGGACTTTAACCGTCGGTCCAGGAATTTCACCTGGTCAACCGGCCGCTGGCTGCGGACGGGTCGCGGACTGTAACCGCCGGTTCGGATTTTCACCGACCCCGGAGTGCGCTGAACGTCACTGCTACTACACCTGTCATTCTGCCATGGCCGCCGAGCGGGCAGCAGACCCCCGGCATGTGGCCTGCTTCACTCCGCCACCGTCCGGTCACGGGAATAACGGCGGGCCCGCGACGGCCGGCCGCCGCACCCGAAATGGCTTCCCCCTCAGGTCGGCGACGGGCTAGGTTCCCGGTACGTGAACACACCGCCCGCACCCCGCAGCCCCGTCTTCGCCGCCCTCGCCTCCGCCGCCGTCCGGGAGGTGGCCGGGCTGCGCGAGCTGTACGAGATACCGAGCGACCTGGTCCGGCGCAAGGAGGTCGACCGGATCCACGAAGCGGCACGGAGCGTGATCGACCGCTCGCCCCTGGTGTTCCTGGCCAGCGCCGGCGCCGACGGGCGCTGCGACGTGACACCGCGCGGCGGCCCGCCCGGATTCGTCTCGGTACTGGACGAGTACACGCTCGCCCTGCCGGACGCCACCGGCAACCGGCGGCTGGACTCGCTGCACAACATCGTGGAGACCGGCCGGGCCGGCCTGATCTTCGTGATCCCCGGCCGCGAGGCCACCCTGCGGGTCAACGGGCGGGCCTGCGTCTCCACCGACCCGCGGCTGCTGGAGCGGCTGACGCCGGTCGGCAAGCCGCCGCGCAGCGCGATCGTCGTCGAGGCCGAGGAGGTCTACGGGCACTGCCCCAAGGCACTCCTGCGCAGCTCCGCCTGGAAGCCGGAGCACTGGCCGGCCCCGGACGCCGCCCCGAGCTCCGCCGAGGTCACCCTCTCCCACCTGGGCGACCCGACGCTGACCCTGGCGGACATCCTCCGGTCGGAGGCGGAGTCGCTGCTGTACCGCTACGAGTGACGGCCGCAGACGCGGTGGCGGCGGTGGAGCCCGGCGAGGGATGGGCAAGGGTGCGGCGGTGAGCGGGCGGAGCGATGGCCGGTGGAAATCCAAATGCCGGGCGTACAGGGAAGCTTCCCTGTCCACCCGGCATTTCGCGTGATACGCGCGGAGTCTCAGTTCGCGGCGTCGGCCGGCGGCTGCACCGGGGCCGGGGCCTGCGCCCGGTTGCTGCGCTCGGTGAAGTTCTTGACGGCGGCGGCGATCAGCACGACCGGCAGAATGAACACCTTGAAGAAGATGATGTAGTCGCCGCCCTCGAAAATGAACCCGAGGTAGACGCCGTAACCGAGGAAACCGGCGCCGAAGAGGCCGTTCAGGGCCCGCATACCGGCGCTCTGGCCCAGGCCGGCGGCGGCAATGCCGATCAGGGCCAGACCGCTGACGAGCAGCAGGACGACGTACCAGGAGAAGAGCGGCTCGGCGGAGAAGTCGAGGTTCAAGAAGAATTCCCAGGTGAGGTGAGGTGGGGCGACGGTCCGCGACCATAGCGGATCCAGGTGACATCCGCTCCGTCGCAGCCCGGCACGGAAGACAGCCCGCCGAACCGGGCGGGGGCCCGATCGCGTGGCGGCGCCAGAATGCCATGCGGACATCCGGGTTGACCACGGATTATCCACGCTCGTGGGTCGGCCGGGAAATCCCCGAATGCCTTTCGGCATCAATTCGGGCAATACCGGGCGAGAGGCCCATGAACGGGCCAAGGAGTTGCAAGGTCGGCCCAATGCCCCGCACGGCCGGACGGGCGGTCCGCCCGCCCGGCGCGCTCCCCCGTACCGGTGAATCCCGGCCGGCGCCTCAAAGCCGCCGCCCGAGCGCCCGACCGGCGCCAACTCCGCTGGCGGACGGCCGAGCACGGGTCCCGCGGCGGACCGCCGCAGGCACCGACAGACAGCCCGCGGGCGCACGGCACCGGGCTGCCGGGCGGGGATACTCGCTCCCGTGCGCATTCTGATCGCGACCGCCGGTTCGCGCGGCGACGTGTCCCCGTTCCTCGGTCTCGGGAGCCGGCTGACCGCCGCAGGGTTCACCGTCGCACTGGCCACCCACACCGCCTTCGAGGGCCAAGTCCGTTCGGCAGGGCTGGAGTTCCGTCCGCTGCCGGTCGACCCCCGGGCCGAACTCGCCTCCGAGCACGGCCAGCGGCTGCTGCGGGCGGGCAACGGCCCGGCAACGGTCGGGCGGCTGATCCGAATGGCCCGGCGGTTCATGCCGGAGCTGGCGTCGGGCGTGCTGGACGCCATACGGCAGGGCACCGACCTGGTGCTGCTGTCCGCGCCGACGGCGCCGCTGGGGCAGGTCGCGGCCGAGGCGCACGGGGTGCCCAGCGCGGGCCTTTACCTCCAACCGCTGCGGCCGACCCGCGCGTTCCCCCCGGTCGTGGGCGGCAGCGCCCGCTCGCTCGGGCGGCGGGGCAACCTGCTGGCGGGCCGGGCGGCCGACCTGGCCGTCGACCGGCTGTACGCACCGACGGTCCGCACCCTGCGCGCCCACCTCGGGCTGCCGCCCCTCCCGCGCGGCCCGGGCCGGCGGGCCCGCGAGGACTGGCCGGTCTTCCACGGTTTCTCCCCCTCCGTGGTCCCGCGGCCCGCGGACTGGACGGCCTCCGCCCGGATCAGCGGCTACTGGTGGCCGTACGACGACGGCGACTGGCAGCCACCCGCCCGGCTGACCGAGTTCCTCGCCGCGGGACCGCCCCCGGTGTACGTGGGCTTCGGCAGTCTGGTGGTGGCCGACGCCCAGCGGCTGGGCCGGACCGTCGCCGCCGCGCTGCGCGCGGCCCGGGTCCGCGCGGTGGTCCAACGCGGCTGGACCGGGCTCCAGTTGGACCACCCCGACGTGCTCACCGTGGACGAGGTCCCGCACTCCTGGCTGTTCCCCCGGATGGCGGCGGTGGTGCACCACTCCGGCGCGGGCACCACCGGCGCCGGGCTCCGTGCGGGCGTGCCCGCCGTGCCCGTACCCGCACAGCTCGACGGGGCCTTCTGGGCGGCCCGGCTGACGGCCCTCCGGGTCAGCCCGGGGCCCGTCCCGCTGGCCCGGCTGACCCCCGGCCGGCTGGCGGACGCCCTGCACCGGGCGGTGCACGACCCCCTGTACCGGGCGCGCGCCCAGCAGTTGGCCGGCCGGCTGGCGACCGAGGACGGCGCGGCGGACGTCCTGCGGTTCGCCCGCCGGGTCGCCGACGGTGGCGGCGGACCGCACCCGGCAGCGGCCGAGTGACGCCACCGGACGGGCCGGGACGGACCGGCTGGGCGGGCTGGGACGGACCGGCTGGGCGGGCTGGGCGCAACAGGAACGCCGAACGGGCAGCGGGCAGGCGAGCCGGACGGCCGGGGCTGGGCGCACCGGGCGGTCCGGACCGGGGCCCGGCTCCCCCGGCCTCCGGCCGAGAGGTGCTCGCGTACGGCGATCGGCGACCGGTTACCGGCCGGGCCGCGGGCGTGCCCGGGCCGGCCCTACGGGCGTCCGCCGGGTCGTCGACGCCAGGCGGCCCCCCGGCCCCGGCCGGGCGGGCGGTGGCCGCGCCCGACACGACTCCGCAGACCGCGCCGGCCTTGCGGCACGCGCTCTAGGGTGGCGCCATGACCCCGGAGATCTCCCGAGTGTCGGAGGCGACCGACGAGCTCGTCACCGCGCTGCGGCAGCTCGTGCCGCAACTGTCCTCCTCCGCGGCACCGGTGAGCCGCGAGTCGGTCGCCGAGGTGATCGGCTGCCCGGCCAACACCGTGCTGACCGCCCGGCTGGACGGGCGGATCGTGGGCACCCTGACGCTGGTGGTGTTCCCGCTGCCGAGCGGTCTGCGGGCCTGGATCGAGGACGTGGTGGTGGACGCCTCCGCGCGGGGCCACGGGGTCGGCCGGGCGCTGACCCGTGACGCACTGCGGCGGGCGGCCGAGCTGGGCGTCCGGACGGTCGACCTCACCTCCCGCCCGTCCCGGGTGGCGGCCAACCGGCTGTACCGCACGCTCGGTTTCGAGGTGCGCGATTCGAACGTCCTCAGGTACGCGGTGGACCCGGCCGGGGAGCCGCCCACCCCCGTGGGGCAGGTCCCCGGCCGGTGATCGAGGTGCCTCCGGGGCCTCCGCGAGTAGGTGGCCCGGTACAGCGCGGGGCGGGGAGCCCCTGTCATTCCGGCAGCAGCAGATTCACGTCGCCGAACTCGTGCCAGAGGTAGCGGCCTGCCACCGCCTCGGCGTAGCAGCGCTCCAGCAGCGGCCGGCCGGCCACCGCCTCCAGCATCTGCAGGTGCGACGCCTGCGGCTCGTGCCAGCCGGTGAGCAGGCCGTCCACCGCGCGGACCCCGCGCTCGGGTGTGATCACCAGTTCGGTCCAGCCCTCGGCCGGGTGCAGCCGCCCGTCCGGGTCCGCCACCGTTTCGAGCGCCCGGACCACGGTGGTGCCGACCGCGACCACCCGCCCGCCGCCGGAGCGGACGTGCTCCACCAGGCCGGCGGTGCTCGGCGGGACCCGGAACCGTTCGGCGTACGGCGCTTCGTGGGCCTCCGGCGAGGCGACCCCGGTGTGCAGCGTGACCGGCGCGACCAGGACCCCGCGGGCGGCCAGCCGGGCCACCGTGGTGGCGGTGAACGGCCTTGCCGCGCTGGGCATTTCGCTGCTGCCCGGCTCGGTCGCGAAGACCGTCTGGTAGGCCTCGATCGGCCAGTCGCGGTCGACGTAGCCGTAGCGGATCGCCCGGCCGTACCGGCCGAGGTACTCGATCGGCGGGCCCGGCAGGACCAGCCTGGCGTGCCAGAGCCGGTGGGTGTGCGGGGCGGTGAGTTCCGCCGACGCGCCGCCCGGCAGGTCGATCCGCAGCCCGGCCCGGGCGGGTGAGCTGCCCGGCGGGTAGTACACGGCGGCGCCGGCGGTGGGACGGCGCAGCTCGACCAGGTGGTGGCCGAGCGGGTCGGGCCGGGCGGTGGACAGGTGCAGGGCGATCTCCGTGCCGTCCGGGAGGCGGCCGGGCAGGGCGGCGGGCAGGGTGGCCGAGTTGTTGACCACCAGCAGGTCGCCCGGGCGCAGCAGTTCGGGCAGTTCGTGGAAGTGCCGGTGTTCGGTGGTGAGGGTGTCGCGCCGGCCGACCAGCATCCGGATGCCGTCGCGGGTGAGGCCCCGGGCCTCGGCCGGGGCGCGGGCGGACAGCTCGGGCGGGACGGTGACGGCGAGCCGGCCGTCCGGTACGTGACTCACCGTCATCTCACTCACCGTCCGCGAGCAGGGCCGCGGCGCTGTAGCGGCCGGAGGCGGGACGGTCGCGCAGCAGGGCACGGAAGGCGGGGACGACGGTGACGGGCAGCGGCCGGTCGGAGATGTCCTCACCGGGGAAGGCCTCCTGGTGCATCCGGGTCCGCAGGTCGCCGGGGTCCACGGCCCAGACCCGCAGCTCCGGCTCCTCGCGGGCGAGTACGGCGGAGATCTGGTCGAGCGCCGCCTTGCTGGCGCCGTACGCGCCCCAGCCCGGGTACGGCTCGACGGCCGCGTCGGAGCTGATGTTGAGGACGGCGCCGCTCCGGACGCGCAGTTGGTGCAGCAGCAACTGGGTGAGGACGGTCGGGCCGAGCACGTTGACCTCGAAGGTCTCCAGCAGGCCGGGCCGGGGGTGCTCGGCGAGGGTGGGCAGCGGGGCGCCGTCCAGGTCGTAACCGGTGAGCGTGGAGGCGTTGTTGACCAGGAGGTCGGCACCGCCGAGCGCGGCCGCGGCCTCGGCGAGGCGTACCCGGTGATCGTCGTCGACGACGGAGCCGGGCAGGGCCACCACCTCGGTGACGGCGGCGAGTTCGGTCTCGGCCTCGGCGAGGGCGGCGGGGTCGCGGGCGGTGATCACCAGGTGCCAGCCGTCGGCGGCCAGCGCGCGGGCCAGTTCGCGGCCGAGGCCGCGGGAGGCGCCGGTGAGGACGGCGACGGGCGCCCGGCCGGGCCGGCGGCCCTGCGGGTCGTGGTGGTGGAGGTGGTGCGGCTCGCGCTGCGTTTCGGTCATGCCCCGAGCCTGCCTCCCGGACCGCCCCCGGCAGATCGGGCGGCGGCCGGGAGCCCGGCGGGCCCTTCGGCGTAGGCCGCCCGGACCAGGACGGCAGGACCAGGACCGAGGCCGGGACCGGCTCTGGGTGGGGCCGGACGCGCCGGCGCCCCGCGCACCCTGGTCGGGTGGGCGGGGCGTCGGTGTGTGGTGCGGGGGCCTTACTTGGTGAGGCCGGCCTTGACGGAGCAGACCGGCCAGGCGCCGGGGCCCTGGGAGGCGAGGACCTTCTCGGCGACGTTGATCTGCTGG
>NZ_JBEZIR010000068.1:0-45320 GCF_040651175.1 Kitasatospora sp. NPDC048540 | reverse complement strand
GACAAGCAGGTCGACCCGGCCAACGGCCTGAACGGCTGGAACATGACCTGGAAGTCCGGCGGGCCGAGCCGTTGGCGTACGGGGGCGGGCGGCGGCGCCTGACGGGTGGTCGGGCCGCTCACCCGCGGGCATGCCCGCGGTCAGGACTCCTCGGTCAGTTCGCGGGCCCGCTTGACGTCGTCGGCCATCCGGTCGAGCAGCGCCTCGATGGACTCGAACTTCTCCATGCCCCGCAGGTAGGCCAGGAAGTCGACCGCGACGTGCAGGCCGTACAGGTCGAGGCCGACCCGGTCGATGGCGTACGCCTCGACCGTGCGGGCGGTGCCGTCGAAGGTCGGGTTGGTACCGACCGAGATGGCGGCGGGCATCCTCTCTCCTGGGCCGCCGTCGGGCAGCCGGGAGCCGTGCGCCGGTACGGTCAGCCAGCCCGCGTACACGCCGTCGGCCGGGACCGCGCTGTGCGGCACGGTGTCGACGTTGGCGGTCGGGTAGCCGAGTTCGCGGCCGCGCTGTGCGCCGCGCACCACCACGCCCTCGACCCGGTGCGGGCGGCCGAGCACCTCGGCGACCCCGGTCAGGTCGCCCTCGGCGACCAGCCGCCGGGCCAGCGTGGAGGAGAACGGCTCGCCGCCGCCGGCCGCACCGCGCACCTGCAGGTCGAGCACCTCGACCTCGAAGTCGTCCGCCCGGCCCAGCTCGGCCAGCAGCGCCACGTCACCGGCGGCCCGGTGCCCGAAGCGGAAGTTCGGGCCCTCCACCACCAGGCGGGCGTGCAGCGCCTCCACCAGCACCTGGCGGACGAAGAACTCCGGCGACTCCTTGGAGAACTCCAGGGTGAACGGCAGGACCAGCACCGCGTCCACGCCGAGTTCCTCGATCAGCTCCGCCCGGCGCGGCTGCGGGGCCAGCAGCGGCGGGTGGCTGCCCGGCCGGACCACCTCGCTGGGGTGCGGGTCGAAGGTCACCACCACCGACCGGGCGCCCAGCTCGCGGGCGCGCTCGACCACCCGGCTGATGATCAGCTGATGACCGCGGTGCACACCGTCGAACGATCCGATGGTGACGACGCTGCGTCCCCAGTCCCCGGGGATCTCCTCCAGGCCACGCCAGCGCTGCACCCTGACCGCTCCTCGTTCCCTATGCCGTGGTTACCGTGCCCTGCACGACCAGGCGCACTCGAACACCCAAACCTGAACCCCTATAGCGTGCCATGCGCCCGACCCTGCTCCGGCACCGGAACGGCCGCTGAGCGCGGCGCCGGTGCCCGGCCGGTGCGTTCGGCCCGGACGGCGGCGTACTGCGGGTCCCCGCCGGCGGCGGCCAGGCTCCGCATCCTGGTCACCAACGGCCCGGCGGGGGGCGGGGGTTCGTCCGGCGGCCAGCCGGCCAGCAGGGCGGCGAAGGCGGCCGAACGGCCCGCGCAGCGCACCAGCAGGGCGTCCGCGCCGGGCCACCGGGCACCGAGCCGCCGGACCAGCTCGCGCAGCCGGGCCGGCCGGTACTGCCCCACCCGGTCCACCAGCGCGGCCAGCACCGCCCCGAGCACCTCAGGGTCCCGCTCGGCCGCCAGGACGGTGTCCAGCAGCCACCCGCGCTCCGGGTCGCCCGGCGCCACCAGCAGCAGGGCGAGGGCCCGGCGGGCGCCCGGCGGCGCGGTGATCACTCCGGCCAGCAGCGGCTGCACGTCCCGGCCGAGTTCCAGCAGCCGGTCCAGGTACCCCGCCAGCGCGGCCGGCAGCGGGGTGCGTTCGGGCTGCCGGCGCAGCAGCGCGGCCACCAGTTGCATGCCCTGCCGGGCGACCTGCGGGTCGGCCGCCTCGGCGAGCACCCGCAGCGCCGGGCCGGCGGCGCCCCGCGGCCGGGCCAGGCGCTCCCGAAAGGCCGTCAGAACGGCCTCGGGGTGGCTGTCCAGGGCGGGGGCCAGCACCTCGGGGGTGACGAACGGGTCGTCCGCCAGGTACGCGGACAGGGCGTCGGCCAGCCGGGCGCTCCTGGTCGCCGGGTCGCGGACCAGCAGCGCGAGCGCCGCCCCGTGCAGGGCCGGCTCGTCCTCCCGGGCCAGCAGCGTCCGCGCGGTGTGCCGCAGCAGCCGCGGCCCGGGTCCGCTCGCGTGCGGGGCGGTGCGCAGCGCGTGCACCGCGGCCGCCACGTGCCGTTCCGGCCGCGGGTCGTGGCTCCAGCGGTCGACGGCCCGGCAGAGCGCGGAGGGTTCCTCGGCGGCGAGCAGTCCGAGCAGGGCGTCGGCCCGCAGGTGGGCAGCGGCCACCAGGGCCTCCGTCAGGTCGTCCAGCGCCAGCCTGCGGTGGGCGAACAACAGCTCGTGGGCGGCCTCGGCCGCGGCGGCTGCGGCCGCCTCCTCGGCGGCGCCCGGTCGGTGGCCACCGGGCTCCCGGCCGTCGGCGCGTCGGCCGTCGGCGGGTCGGTCGTCGAGCCATCCGCACAGCAGCGGGATCACCGTGCCCGGCGCCGCCGTGAGCAGCGCGGCGGTGACGGTACGGAAGGTCTGCCCGGGTCCGTCCGTGGCGACCAGCCGCCGCAGCAGGGCCAGCCGGTCCGCCGGTGCGAGCGACAGCGAGGCCCAGAACTCGGGGCCGAACCTCGGGTCCCGGCCGGCCCGCTCGGCGAGCCGTTCCAGCAGCACGCGGTGCACCCCGGCATCGGGCACCGTCGGCAGCACCGCGGCCAGCAGCCGCCCGGCCCACCAGTCCCGTTCGCTGCCCGGCTCGGCCGACTCGAGGGCGGGCCACAGCCGTTCCAGCCGGCCGTCCGGCGCCGCGGCCGAGCCGTCCGCACCGGCGCCGCCCGACCGCCCGAGCGCCGCCACCACCGGGCCGACCCGGTGCCGGGGCACACCGTGCGGCCCTTGTCCGCCCGCCCTCGTACCGTCCTCCCCCCGCTCACGCTCCCCCGGCCCGTCCTCCTCCGCCGACCGGGCGTCCCCCGGCCCGACCCTGCCGGGCGGCGGTGGACCGCCGGCGTCGTCCCCGGGCCCGCCGGGGCCGGGGGGTACCTCCGGTACGTCCGGAGCCCGCTCGGCCAGCAGCAGCCGCAGGGCCTCGTCCAGGTCGAGGTGCAGACTCTGCAGCCAGTCCGCCTGTTCCTCGTACGCCGTCCGGAAGCCCGGTCCGGCCGGTACGAACAGCCCCTCGGTCAGGACCGCCGCGGCCCAGCCCCCGGCCACCGGGAAGAGCCGGTCGAAGTCGGCCGCGTCCAGGCCGCCGTGGCCGGTGCCGAGCATCAGCCTGGCCGCCTCGTGGACCCGCCCGGCCATCACGGCCGCCAGCCGCCGGATCCGGCCCGCGTCCTCTCCGGGCGGCGGCGGGGCGCCCCGGCGGTGGGCGCCCTGCCGGCGCGGCCCGGCCGCGGCGAGCCGTCGGGCGGCCCGCAGGCAGAGCAGGTCCAGGTGGGCGGCGAACAGTTCGTCGCGTCCGGGCACCGGCCCGGCCACCCCCGCCGCGTGCAGCTCGCCGGCCAGCCGGACGGCCAGCGGGTGCACCGCGTCCGCCGGGTCGAGCCAGCCGGGCGGCAGCCCGTAGCGGCGGGCGGCGCGCGCGGCCGCGTCGGCGGGCAGCGGGCCCAGCCGGTGCACGTCGGCGCCGGGGTGCCAGCACGCGAGGCGCTCCCAGCCGTCCGGCCGGGCGGCGGTCAGCAGCCGGGCGCCGGTTGCGGCCAGCCATTGCGTCCCGGCGGCCAGCCACTCGGCGGTGGGTGCGGCGGGGGCCTCCTCCGGGCCGTCCAGCACGACGAGCAGCGGGCGCCGGGCGGCCGTGCCGAGCGCCGCCGCCGGGTCCGGTCCGGGTGCGGGCACGCCGAGCAGGGCGGCGGCGCGGGCGAGGGCGCGTCCGACCGGGGCGGCCAGCGACTCGTCCCCGGGGTCGAGGTCGGCGCCGCGCAGCCACAGCGTGGGCAGCGCGTTGGGGCCGGTGGACCGGCGGACCGCCAGCGCGGCGATCTCGGTGGTCCGGCCGGTCCCGGGTGCGCCGAGCAGGACGGTGACGGGCCGGCGCGGCTCCTCGCCGCAGATGCCGTCGGGGCGGTCGACCCGGTCCGCCGCCAGGTCGGCGATCCGGCCGGGCCCCGCGGTGGCGCTGCCGAGCTGGACGGCGGCCAGGCGCAGCAGTCCGGCCAGGTTGAGGGCGCGCCCGAAGGCGGGTACCTCGGCGGCGTTGCGCTCGAGCAGCTCGGCGAGCGGTCCGGCCGTGGTCGCTCCGGCGGCGGACGCACCCGCCGTGGACCCACCCGCCGTGGACGTACCGGCGGTGTCCGGGCCGGCGGTGTCCGGGCCCGGCCGGATCGGGGCGGCCGCGATCAGGTCGGGCCGGCCGAGGCCGCCGCGCAGGATCAGACCGGGCGTGACCACGGCGAGCACCGCGCCGGTGTCGGCGTCCAGTACCGGGCTGCCGGCCGGCGGGACCGGTCCGGGGCGGTCCGGCCGGATCAGCAGGGCGCCGGCGACCGGATGGAAGTCGTCCTGCCACGGGTACCCGGCGGCGCAGCGGCCCAGGACCCCGCCGGGCCGGGGCCGCTCCCCGGCCTCCTGGAGCATCACCACCGGCCCGCCGCCGAGGTCGCCGCCCTCGTGGGGGCCACCCCCGTGGGCGCCGGTGCCGTGGGCGAGCGGGAGCGCGGGCCCCGGCAGGCCGCCGACGGTGTCGGTGCGCAGCAGCGCCAGCGCCTGCCCGGGCAGCAGGTCGATGCTTCCGGCGCCGAGCACCCGGCTCTGCCCGCCGGGGGTGTGCAGCACCACCCGGGCGAGTCCGGCCACCACCTCGTGCGCAGTGACCACCGTGCCGTGCCGGTCGGCGACGAACCCCAGCCCGCGCAGCCCGCCGTCCAGGTCCCGGACCAGCAGCACCGCCTGGGCCGGGTCCGCCGCCGCACCGGTGTACCTCCCGGCCATGTCGCCCCGCCTCCCCGCGCCGGGCCGGCCGGGCGCCGGACCGGGCCCGGCACGGTTGCCGTTCTCGCGGCGGGGAGCCTGCCCAGCCCGGCGGGCGTACCACCGCGCCCACACAGTTCACCACGGGCTTTCGCCTCGCGCGCTCCCCCGTGCGGATGAACCGGAGGCGGATCGGGAGGCGGATCCGGCTCCGCCGCCGCCCACCCCGCTCCGCTCCGGCCCCGCCGCCGCCCGCCGCGCCCCGCACGGCGACGGCCCGCACGCCGACGGCCGCCACCCGGGAGCGGGCGGCGGCCGTGGCGGGGGCCGGGTACGGGGTGCGGGGTGCTGTCAGCCGACGAAGACGGCCACCGGGCGGGCGCTGCCGCCCTTCTCCTCCACCAGGGCCAGGAAGCGCCCGTCCGGGTCGAAGACCGCGATCGGGCCGTCCACCCCTAGTCCGGGGGCGGCGAGCTTCATGCCGTTGGACAGCAGCCGGGCCTGGTCGGCGTCGATGTCCCAGCGCGGGAAGGCGGCGTCGGCGGCCTCCGCGATCGGCAGCACCTCCAGCTTCTCCTCCAGCTGCTCCAGCGTGCGGGCCGACTCCACGCCGTACGGGCCGACCCGGGTGCGCCGCAGTGCGGTGAGGTGGCCGCCGACCCCGAGGCCCTCGCCCAGGTCGCGGGCGAGCGCCCGGATGTAGGTGCCGGAGGAGCACTCGACGGTGACGTCCAGGTCGATCACCGGGGTGCCGTCCTCGGCGAGCGCCGTCCGCTGCCCGTGCGCGGTGAAGGAGTGCACGGTGGTGGGCCGGGCGGCGAGTTCGAAGTCCTCGCCCTCGCGGACCCGCGCGTAGGAGCGCTTGCCGTCGATCTTGATGGCGCTGACCTTGGACGGGACCTGCATGATCTCGCCGGTGAGGGCCGCGATCCCGGCGTCGATCGCCTCCCGGGTCACCGCCCCGGCCGAGGAGGAGGCGGTGACCTCGCCCTCCCGGTCGTCAGTGACGGTGGTCTGGCCGAGCCGGATGGTGGCCTCGTAGGTCTTGGCGGTGAGCATCAGGTGCCCGAGCAGCCGGGTGGCCCGCTCCACCCCGATCACCAGCACTCCGGTGGCCATCGGGTCGAGCGTGCCGGCGTGGCCGACCTTCCTGGTGCCGGCCAGCCACCGCATCTTGGCGACCACCCCGTGCGAGGTGATGCCCTCCGGCTTGTCGACGATGACCAGGCCGTCCGGGCCGGTTCCCTTGCGCTTCATCGGTTCTTCTCTGTGCGGGTGACGGATGTGCGGGTGACGGATGGGGGTGCGGCCGGCCCCGGGTGGCAGGCGGCGGCCACGGCCGGAGGCTCCGGCCCGGGGCTACGACGTGCGGTCCAGCGCCGCCCGGAACCGGTCCACGGCGGCCGCCACGTCCTCGCGCACCGCGAACCCGGCGGCGTACACGTGCCCGCCGCCGCCCAGCTCCGCGCAGGCGGCGGCGACGTCCACCGCGCCCCGGGAACGGCTGGAGCCGCGCAGGGTACCGTCCGGGTCCTGCTTGAGCACCAGCGCGACCTCGGCCTCGGCGGCCCGCCGCACGACGTCGATCAGGCCCTCCAGCTCCTCCACGGTCACGCTGTACAGCACCAGGTCCTGGTACGGCACCCAGGTCCACACCAGCCCGCGGCCGCCGGCCTGCTCGGGCTCGTAGCGGGCCCGGTCCAGGGCTGCGGCGAGCACCTTGAGGTAGCCGAAGGAGGAGGTGTCCCAGAGCTGCCGGGAGATCTCGTCGTGGCGGATCCCGGTGGCCAGCAGCCGGCCGGCCAGCTCGTGGGTGGCAGGGGTGGTGGCGGCGTACCGGAACGAGCCGGTGTCGGTGGCGACGCCGGTGTACAGGCAGGTGGCCAGCTGCTGGTCGAGCGGCACGCCGAGGCGGCGCAGCAGTTCGTCGACCAGGACGGCGGTGGCCGGTGCGGCCGGGTCGATCAGCCGGTGGGTGCCGAAGCCGGGGTTGGAGGCGTGGTGGTCGATGACCACCAGCACCGGCGCGGCGAAGGCCTTGTCGTGGAGCAGCCCGAGCCGGCTCTCGGCGGCGACGTCGAAGCAGACCACCAGCTCCGGCACGTCCGGCACCTCGGCGGCGGGCACCAGCAGCTCCTGGCCGGGCAGGAAGGACAGCGACTGCGGGATCACCTGCGGGTGGTCGCCGAAAGAGACCCGCACCTGGTGGCCGAGCGAGCGCAGCGCGAGACCGGCCGCCAGCGCCGAGCCCAGCGCGTCACCGTCCGGGTTGATGTGGCAGATCAGGTCGATCACCGGGGCCCGGACGATGGCCGCGACGGCGCGCTGCCACTCGTGCTCCAGGCCCGGCTGCTCCGCCCGCGGGCCCGGAAGCACCGCGAGGGCGCCCTCCACCGTGCTGGTGGAGGCCGCCCCCGTGATGTCGCCGGCCGCTGCCGGCTCGCCGGCCATGACTACTCGTCCTCGTCCGCGTCGTCCTGCTCGGAGCCCGGCACCCGGTACGGGTCGGCGTCCCCGGCGTAGCTGGCGCCGGCGGCGGCGGTGCGCACCGCCGCGTCGGACTGCCGTGCCCGGTCGAGCAGGTCGTCGATGTTCTTGGCGTTGTCCGGCAGCGCGTCGGCGACGAAGGTGAGCGTCGGGGTGAAACGCACCCCGGTCTGCTTGCCGACCTCGGAGCGCAGCACGCCCTTGGCGCTCTCCAGCGCCGCGGCGCTGGCCTGGCGCTCCGTCTCGTCACCGTAGACGGTGTAGAAGACGGTGGCCTCGCGCAGGTCCCCGGTGACCCGGGCGTCCGTGATGGTCACGTAGCCCAGGCGGGGGTCCTTGATCCGGCGCTGCAGGGTCTCGGCCACCACCACCTGGATGCGGTCTGCGAGCTTGCGCGCCCTTGCGGTGTCGGTCACGTTGCCTCCTCGTGCGGTGGGCTCGGTATCCGGGAGAACACTCGCCCGGGTGGGGCCCATGCCCCAACGTACCTGCCCGCGCCCAGCCTTGTGGGCGCTCTCGGTCCTCGGCTCTGTGACGGTGGCGCCTGGGCACCACCGTCGCCGCTCTCAGTCATCGTCGCTGTTGTGGAACCGTCTCCTCGCGGAGAGCAGCTGCACTTCGGGGCGGCCGGCGACGAGCCGCTCACAGCTGTCCAGGATCTCGGTCACGTACCCGGCTTCGCCGGACACCACCGCCAGGCCGATCTCGGCCCTGCGGTGCAGCTCCTGGTTCCCGGTCTCGGCAGCGCACACGCTGTACTTGCGCTGCAGTTCGGCCACGATGGGCCGCACGATCGAACGCTTCTCCTTCAGCGA
Source organism: Kitasatospora sp. NPDC048540 (assembly GCF_040651175.1). NCBI lineage: Bacteria > Bacillati > Actinomycetota > Actinomycetes > Kitasatosporales > Streptomycetaceae > Kitasatospora > Kitasatospora sp. NPDC048540. The sequence goes on along the minus strand of NZ_JBEZIR010000068.1, from coordinate 37,139 downwards.
GTGGACGTCGCCGAGGAGCAGGTCGAAGGTGAGTGTTCCAACGAACATGTGGACAGGTCTCGCCGACCTGAAGGCCTCGTAGCAACCACCCCGGAGGGCGGACGTACGTGGACCCTACACAGCGAGACCGGGGCCGGTCGACGGGAATTCACCCCCGCCGAACGGCCCCGGCCGACACCGACTAGGCGCGCGGCTTCTCGCGCATCTCGTAGGTCTCGATGACGTCCTCGACCTTGATGTCGTTGAACGACCCCAGGGTCACACCGGCCTCGAAGCCCTCGCGGACCTCGGTCGCGTCGTCCTTGAAGCGGCGCAGACCCTCGATGTTGAGGTTCTCCGCCACGACCTTGCCGTCGCGCAGCAGGCGGGCCTTGGTGTTGCGTCGGATGACGCCCTCGCGGACGAGGACACCGGCGATGTTGCCGAACTTGGAGGAACGGAACACCTCGCGGATCTCCGCCGAACCGAGGCGGACCTCCTCGTACTCCGGCTTGAGCATGCCCTTGAGGGCCGCCTCGATCTCCTCGATCGCCTGGTAGATGACCGAGTAGTACCGGATGTCGACGCCCTCGCGCTCGGCCGCGGTACGGGCACGCCCCTCGGCGCGCACGTTGAAGCCGATGATGATGGCGTCCGAGCCCATCGCCAGGTCCACGTCGGACTCGGTGATGGCACCCACACCGCGGTGCAGGATCCGGAGCTCGACCTCCTCGCCCACGTCCAGCTTGACGAGGGCGTCCTCGAGGGCTTCCACCGAACCGGAGACGTCACCCTTGATGATGAGGTTGAGCTTCTCGATGCTGCCGGCCAGCAGGGCCGCCTCGAAGCCTTCGAGCGAGACCCGGACGCGGCGCTGCGCGAAGGACGCGTTGCGGTCGCGGGCGGCACGCTTCTCGGCGATCTGACGGGCCGTGCGGTCCTCGTCGACGACGATGAAGCTGTCGCCGGCGCGGGGCACCGAGGTGAGACCGAGCAGCAGGACCGGACGGGACGGGCCCGCCTCGGCGATGCTGTTGCCGTTCTCGTCCAGCATGGCGCGGACGCGGCCGTAGGCGTCGCCGACCACGATCGAGTCGCCGACGCGCAGCGTTCCGCGCTGCACGAGCAGGGTCGCCATGGCACCGCGGCCCTTGTCGAGGTGGGCCTCGATGGCGATGCCCTGCGCGTCCTGCTCCGGGTTGGCCCGCAGGTCGAGCGAGGCGTCCGCGGTCAGGACCACGGCCTCCAGCAGCTGGTCGATGTTCAGACCCTGGCGCGCGGAGATGTCGACGAACATGGTGTCGCCGCCGTACTCCTCGGCCACCAGACCGAACTCGGTCAGCTGACCGCGGACCTTGGTCGGGTCGGCACCCTCGACGTCGATCTTGTTGACCGCGACCACGATCGGCACACCGGCGGCCTTGGCGTGGTTGAGCGCCTCGACCGTCTGCGGCATGACACCGTCGTTGGCCGCGACCACCAGGATCGCGATGTCGGTGGACTTGGCACCACGGGCACGCATGGCGGAGAACGCCTCGTGACCCGGGGTGTCGAGGAAGGTGATCGGACGCTCTTCGTCGTTCACCGTCGCGGTGACCTGGTAGGCACCGATGTGCTGGGTGATGCCACCGGCCTCGCCGGCCACCACGTTGGTCTTGCGGATGGCGTCCAGCAGGCGGGTCTTACCGTGGTCGACGTGACCCATGACGGTGACCACCGGCGGACGCGCGACGAGCATCTCGTCGTCGCCCTCGTCGGCACCGAAGTCGATGTCGAACGACTCCAGCAGCTCGCGGTCCTCGTCGTCGCGGCTGACGATCTCGAGCACGAAGCCCATCTCGCCGGCCAGCAGCTCCAGGGTGGCGTCCGAGACCGACTGGGTCGCGGTCACCATCTCACCGAGGTTGAACATCACCGAGACGAGCGCCGCCGGGTTGGCGTTGATCTTCTCAGCGAAGTCCGTCAGCGAGGCACCGCGCGACAGGCGGACGGTCTGCCCGTTGCCGCGGGGCAGCATCACACCGCCGACGGACGGGGCCTGCATGGCCTCGTACTCCTGGCGCTTCGCCCGCTTCGACTTGCGACCACGGGCCGGACGGCCACCGGGGCCACGGCCGAACGCACCCTGCGTGCCACCACGGGCACCCGGGCCACCGGGACGGCCGCCGAAGCCACCGGGACGGCCACCGCCGCCGCCGAAGCCGCCACCGCCGCCGCCACCGGGACGGGGGCCGCCGAAGCCGCCGCCGCCACCGGCCGGACGCGAGCCCGGACCGGCCGGACGGCCGGCGAAACCGGGACGGGCGCCACCGGCACCGGGCGCACCGGGACGGGCGCCGGGGCCGCCACCCGGGCGCGGGCCCGGACGCGGGCCGGGACCGGCCGGACGCTGCGGCATCATGCCCGGGTTCGGGCGCGGCATGCCGGACGGGCTGGGAGCACCCGGACGCGGGCCGGCCGGACGGGGCATGCCGTCGGGACGCGGGGCACCGCCACCGGGACGCGGGGCGCCACCGGGGCCGGCCGCGGGACGCGGACGGTCGCCACCGGGACGCGGGGCGCCACCGGGGCCGCCCTGACCCGGACGGGCCGGACGGTCACCGGTCGGACGCGGACGCTCGCCGGCACCCGGGGCGCCACCCTGACCCGGACGGGCCGGACGGTCGCCACCGGGGCGCGGACGGTCGCCGCCGCCCTGGCCGGCCGGGCGCGGGGCGCCGGGACGGGCCATACCGGTGTTGCTGGACGTGAACGGGTTGTTCCCCGGACGCGGACCGGCCGGACGCGGGCCCGGACGGGCCGCGGGGTTGGCCGGACGCGCGGCGGCCGGACGGGCCGCCGGAGCGGCCTCGCCACCGGCCGGGGCCGGGGAGGAGAACTCGGCCGCGGGAGCGGCCGGGGCCGCCGGAGCCGCAGCGGCGGCCGGAGCCGGCGCAGCCGGACGGGCAGCCGGACGCGGGCCGGGGGCCGGCGCGCCCGCGGGCTTGGCGGGGGCGGCCGGCGCCGGGGCGGCGGCCGCGGGGGTGGGACGGGGACCCGGCGTCGCGGCGGGCCGCGGGCCGGGGGTGGGGGCACCCGGACGCGGCGCGGAGGCGCCGGCGGCGGGCTGGGGCGCCGCGGGCTTCCGCGGGCCAGGCTTGGCGGACGCGCCACCGGACGGCGGCGTCGCTCCCAGAGCATCAGTCAACTTGCGCACGACCGGCGCCTCGATCGTCGAGGACGCCGAACGGACGAACTCACCGAGCTCGGTGAGCTTGGCCATCACGGCCTTGCTCTCCAAGCCAAGTTCCTTGGCGAGCTCGTATACCCGGACCTTAGCCACTTCACTCCTGTCTATGAGTCCGGGGTGGTCGTCCGCCGGACTGTCGCTACTTCATGGGCGTACTCATCGCGTACTCATCGAGTGCTCATCGCAATCTCGACCTACTTCCATCTCGCGAGGTACCTGACGTGACGCACGGCGTGCCGCCGCCGTGCGCTGTGTGCGTCCTGCTGGTGATCTGTCTTCTCAAGGCGTCGGCGAACCGCCCGCCCGGTCCTCGACACAGGCCCGCAGTGCGTCGGTGTCGAGCGAACCCTGGAGCCGGAAGGCCCTGGGGAACGCCCGGCGGCGTACCGCGAGGTCGAGGCAGCCCGGCTCGGGGTGCAGATGCGCACCCCGGCCCGGCAGTGTGCCGCGCGGATCGGGGACGCACACGCCCTCGATCGCAACGACACGCAACAGCTCGTGCTTGGCCGCTCGCTTGCGGCAGCCCACGCAGGTGCGTTCCGGGCATGCTCGGACAGGCGTCCGGCCAGACAGAATCAAGTCTACCCCTCCGAAGGGACATGACGCCGCCCCGCCAACCGGCGGTGGGGGCTGGGGTGCTGAACCGCGGGCGGCAGGGGGCTATTCCCGGCCGTCCTCGGCGGGCACCTCGGTGTCCGGACGGATGTCGATCCGCCAGCCGGTCAGGCGGGCGGCCAGGCGGGCGTTCTGCCCTTCCTTGCCGATCGCCAGCGACAGCTGGTAGTCCGGCACGATCACCCGGGCGGAGCGCTGGGCCAGGTCCACGATCTCCACCTTGGTCACCCGTGCGGGGGACAGCGCGGCGGCGACCATCTCGGCCGGGTCCTCGGACCAGTCCACGATGTCGATCTTCTCGCCGTGCAGCTCGGCCATCACGTTGCGCACCCGGCCGCCCATCGGGCCGATGCAGGCGCCCTTGGCGTTCAGGCCGGCCCGGCGGGACCAGACCGCGATCTTGGTGCGGTGGCCGGCCTCGCGGGCGATCGCCGCGATCTCCACCGAACCGTCGGCGATCTCCGGCACCTCCAGCGCGAACAGCCGCTTCACCAGGCTCGGGTGGGTCCGCGACAGGGTCACGGACGGGCCGCGGACACCGCGGCGCACGCCCACCACGTAGCACTTCAGCCGGGTGCCGTGCCGGTAGTCCTCACCGGGGACCTGCTCCTGCGGGGGCAGGATGGCCTCCAGCTTGCCGATGTCGACCAGGATGTTCTTGGGGTCGTTGCCCTGCTGGACGACACCGGTGACGATGTCGCCCTCCTTGCCCGCGTACTCGCCGAAGGTCTGGTCGTCCGCGGCGTCGCGCAGCCGCTGCAGGATCACCTGCTTGGCGGTGGACGCGGCGATCCGGCCGAAACCGCTCGGGGTGTCGTCGAACTCCTTCGGCTCCACGCCCTCGTCCAGCTCCGCCGGGTCCTCCAGCGCCCACACGGTCACGTGCCCGGTCTTGCGGTTCAGCTCGACCCGCGCCCGGCGGCGGGAGCCCTCGGTGCGGTGGTACGCGATGAGAAGCGCCGACTCGATCGACTCGACCAGCAGGTCGAACGGAACGCCCTTCTCGGTAACCAGCCCACGCAGGGCGCTCATGTCGATGTCCACGGCTACGCCTCCTCTTCACTCATCAGGTTCACGGTGCGATCCGACCGGTGACTACCGGTCCGCACCCTCGTCCGCCCCCTCGGAGGCGTCGTCCACGAAGTCCTCGTCGTCGGCGTCGTCGTCGCCGACCAGGTCGGGGGCCGCGTCCAGCAGCTCCTCGTCCTTGCGGTTGAACTCGACCTGGACCCGGGCCCGGTCGATCTCGGCCCAGGCCAGGCGGCGCTCCTTGGGGCGGCCGCGGCCCTTGACCGGCTGCACCTCGACCAGCACGCCGTCCTCGTCGCTCTCCAGCACCCGGGCGACGATCTCCTTGCCGTCCGCCAGGTGCACCTTGGCCAGCCGGCCCTCGGCCCGGCGCCAGTGGCGGGGCTCGTGGAGCGGGCGCTCGGCACCCGGGGAGCCGACCTCCAGCAGGTAGGGCGTCTCGCCCATCAGGTCGGAGTCGTCCAGCACCCGGCCCACCTCGCGGCTGAACTCGGCGATGGTGTCGAGGTCGACGCCACCGTCGGCGTCCACGTCGATCTGCACCTGGCGGCGGCTGCCGGCCTGGGTGACGACGACGGCTTCGAGATCGAGCCCGGCCTCCGTGGCCAGGGGCTCCAGCAGCGCGCGCAACCGGTCGGTCTGGGTGGTGCTCATCCGAATGACTCCTCGGGCGCGTCTGCTGTTGTCGTAGGTGCTAACCGAGAGCAGAGCCTATCGGGCCGACCCCCGAAACGCCGATTCCGACCTGGCCGTGGGCCACTCGGCCGACCCCGCTGCGAGGAAGGTCACAGTGGACGGATAGCGTCCATCCGGGCTCGGAGTCGTGAGGGTCCGGTAATGATTCACGCAGCAGGGGGGCGCCAGGGCTCCCGCTCGACCCGACGGGAGCCCACCCGATGCCGTCCCCCACCCGCCGGACGTTCCTCGTCCTCGGCGCGCTCTCGGGCGCCGCCGTCCTCAGCGGATGCACCGGCGAGCACGAGGGCGGCCACCCGGACGGGCAGCGGCCCGACCAGGACCTGCCCCTGCGCACCAAGGCGGTGGCCGCCACCGACGCGCTGCTGGCCGGGTACGACGCGGTGCTCGCCGGGGCCGCCGCCGGCGCCCAGGGGGCGCTGCTGCGGCAGCTGCGCGAGGAGGTCGCCCAGCACCGGGCCGCCCTCGCCCAGGGCCTCCCCGCCCAGCCCTCCGGCTCCGCGCAGGCCACCGGGTCCGCCTCGCCCGCCACCACGGCCACCGCCCCGGCCGCCTCCGCCGGCGGCGCCGTCACCACGGTGGCCGCGCTGGCCGCCGCCGAGCGCCGCACCGCGGCCGAGCGGCTCACCGACCTGCCGGCCGCCTCGCCCGCCCTGGCCGGGCTGCTGGCCTCGGTCTCCGCCTCCGGCGCCGTGCACGCGGCCCGGCTCGGCGACACCGGCCCGGTCGGCACCCCGGCCGCGGCCGCGCCGTCCCCGGCCGTCCCGGGCACCGCCGCCGCCACCACGCCCGGCGGCGCGACCGGCACTCCCGCGCCGTCGGCGAGCGCCAAGCCGTCACCGCTGCCCACCGCCGCCGCGACCGGCACCCAGTCCGCGCTCGCCGCCGAGCACGCCGCCGTCTACGGCTACGGGGTGGTCTGCGCCTTCCTGACGGCCGGCAAGCAGCGCGAGGACGGCCGCCTCGACTACGTCGCGCACCAGGCCAGACGGGACGGCTGGGAGCGGCTGCTGAGCGCCGCCGGCACCGGCCCCACCCCCGCCGCGGCCGGGTACCGGCTGCCCTTCCCGGTCAAGGACCCGGCGACCGCCGGCCAGCTGGCCGCGCACATCGAGACCCGGCTGACCACCGTCTACGCCGAGCTGGCCGGCGCGGGCACCGCACCGGTCCGCCTCCAGGCCGCCGACGCGCTGCGCGAGAGCGCGCTGCGCGCCCTGCACTGGGGCGCGCAGCCACCGGCGCTGCCCGGCCTGCCCGCACCGGGCACCGCCACGGGCGCGAGCGGCGCCACGGGCGGGAGCGCCGCCACGGGCAGCGCGGCGTCCTCCCCCGGTCACTGAGGCCGGGGCGTGCGTGCAGGGTCCCGCCGGGCGCCCGACGCCTGCCTCATCCGACGCGACCGTGCAAACGCGCCCTCGGACCGCCCGATGACCGACAATGAGCGGGCACGCCCAAAGGGGACCGGAACGACCGAAAGGCCGTCATGACGGCACAACCGGGGCAGATCGCCGTCCCCGAGCGGCTGACCCAGACCGTCCGGCTCTGGGAGGGCGGCGCCGGCCTCGACTGGCTGGCCGGCCTCCCCGGCCGGTTCGCCGAGCAACTCGACCGCCGGGGGCTGGTGCTGGAGCGGATCTGCGAGCCCGGCGGCCGGATCAGCCTGGTCGGCTACGTGCACCGGTCCGACGACCTCGCCCCCGCCGTCCTGAAGATCGGCGTGGTCAACCGGGAGACCGCCCAGGAGCACGCCGCGCTCACCCGCTGGGCCGGCCGCGGCGCCGTCCTGCTGCTGGCGGCCGAACCGGACCAGGGCGTCCTGCTGTTGGAGCGGCTGCACGGCGACATCCCGCTGCGTTCGCTGGCCGAGGCGAAGGCGATGCTGGAGGCGGCCGGGCTGCTCCAGCGGCTGTGGGTGGAGCCGGGCGAGGACCATCCGTTCACCCCGCTCGCCGAGCGGGTGGCCGAGCTGTCCGCGCTGGTGCGCGAGCACCGCGCGCTGCCGGGCGCGGCCGACGCGCTGCCCCTGGTCGACGAGGCCCTGGAGACGGCCGCCGCGCTCGCCGCCGACCAGCCCGAACACCTGCTGCTGCACGGCGACTTCCACCACGGCAACGTGCTCGCCGCCGACCGCGCGCCCTGGCTCGCGATCGACCCGCGACCGCTGGTCGGCGAGCGCGCCTACGACCTCGCCCGGCTGGCCCGCGACCGGCTGGACACCCTGGCCGGCTCCCCCGGCCCGCGCGGCGCGCTGCGCCGCCGGCTGCACCAGCTCGCCGACGCGGTCGAGGTGGACCACGACCGGCTGCGCGGCTGGACGCTGTTCCGCACGGTCGAGGCGGGCCTGTGGCACCTGTCCACCGGCGCGGGCGAACAGGCCGAGCTCTACCTGGAGTTCGCGTCCTGGCTGTGACGCGGGCGCAGCGGCAGCGGGGCCCCCATCACGGCGTAGGGGCGCAGGGTGTTCGGGAAGCGCACCGCCCGGGCCAGGTCCCGGTAGCCGAGGGCGCGGTAGAGCCGCCGGGCCGGGGTCTCCTCGTCGATCGCCGAGAGGATCGAGCGGTCCAGGCCGGAGCGTTCGCAGAGCGTGCGGATCAGTGAGCTGCCCACCCCGCGGCCCTGGAACTCGGGGAGCACGTGCAGTTCGGTGATCGCGAAGACGCCGTCCAGCCAGTCCGCGTGGCCCGCGGCCTCCAGGTACGGCTGGATCACCGTGCTCCACCAGTGCTCGCGGTGGTTGGGCATGCCGTAGCCGAATCCCACCAGCCGTCCGCCGGACATCGCACCGAGCGCCAGCACCCCGGGCTGAAGGGCGTGCCGGCCCACCAGCGGCAGCCGGACCGCGACCTCGGCCGGTCCGAGCCCGAAGGCGACCGCCTGCACCTCCAGCGCCGCCGGCGCCCACGCGGCCAGATCGATGGCCTCGATCGTCACCTCGGTCAGCTGCGTCATGCCCCGGACGTTACTACTTCGCCCCCGTCCCGGGCGATCATCCGGCGATCCGGTGCCGTGCCCGGCCGCGGCCCGGCGGGCGGTGCGCCCGCGCAGCGGTCCCCACCTCAGAACAGCACGCTCATGAAGGCGCCGACCTCGCGGAAGCCGACCCGGCGGTACGCCGCCCGGGCCCGCACGTTGTAGTCGTTGACGTACAGCGAGACGGTCGGCGCGACCTCGCGCAGGGCGATCTCCACCACCGCCGCCATCCCGGTCTCGGACAGGCCGCGGCCGCGGTACTCGGGGGCCACCCAGACGCCCTGGATCTGGCAGGCGCCGGCCGTGACAGCGCCGATCTCGGCCTTGAAGACCACCCGGCCGTCGTCGTCGAAGCGGGCGAACGAGCGTCCGGCGGCGATCAGTTCGGCCACCCGGGCCTGGTAGAGCAGGCCGCCGTCGCCGGCCAGCGGGGAGATCCCGACCTCCTCGGTGAACATCGCGACGCAGGCCGGCATCAGGTCCTCGACCTCGCCCCGGCCCACCCGCCGCACCAGCGGGTCGGGGGCGACCTCGGTGGCGGGTGTCTCGGTGGCCATCAGCGGCTGGTGGCCGCGGACCTCGCGGGCCGGTCCCCAGCTGCGTTCGAGCAGCGCCCACAGGATGGCGGTGGCGTCGGCCGGGCCGACGATCGAGGAGCAGCGGCGGCCCTGCCGACGGGCCCGTTCGGCGAACGCCCGGACCGCCTCGGGGCCGGCGTTGACCGGGACCAGGTTGGCGCCGGCGTAGCACAGCGACTCCAGGCGGCCGTCCTCGCCGGACCAGCCCCACATCTCGCCGCCGAGCCGCCAGGGGTCGAGGCCCACGGCCTCGACCCGGGTCGCGACGAAGGCGTTGGCCACCGGGTCGCGGTGGAGGATCTCCAGCGCGTCCGCGACGTCGCTGGTCTCCAGCACGCGGGTGGCCGACAGGGCCCGGGCGACCTGGAACGGGCCGGGGAGCATCACACCTCGATCGAGCACGGGCACCTCTCAGGACAACTCTGCGGCACCCTACTCCCCCGAGGGACGCAGACAAGGCCGGGGGCCGTCCGTGGGCGGACGGCCCCCGTTCACGACGGAGCGCAGGCGCCTCAGTCGGCGGCGACGACGGTCGGCGTGCCGGAGGCGACGCCGTCGGCCTGCATCTGCTCGGCGAGCTTGAGCGCCTCCTCGATCAGGGTCTCGACGATCTTCGACTCGGGGACGGTCTTGATGACCTCGCCCTTGACGAAGATCTGGCCCTTGCCGTTGCCGGAGGCGACGCCGAGGTCGGCCTCGCGGGCCTCGCCGGGGCCGTTGACGACGCAGCCCATGACCGCGACGCGCAGCGGCACCTCCATGCCCTCGAGGCCGGCGGTGACCTCCTCGGCGAGCTTGTAGACGTCGACCTGGGCGCGGCCGCAGGACGGGCAGGAGACGATCTCCAGGCCGCGCTGGCGCAGGTTCAGCGACTCCAGGATCTGGTTGCCGACCTTGATCTCCTCGGCCGGCGGGGCGGAGAGCGAGACCCGGATGGTGTCGCCGATGCCCTCGGCCAGCAGCGCGCCGAAGGCGACCGCGGACTTGATGGTGCCCTGGAAGGACGGGCCGGCCTCGGTGACGCCGAGGTGCAGCGGGTAGTCACAGGCGGCGGCCAGCTGGCGGTAGGCGTTGATCATCACGACCGGGTCGTTGTGCTTGACCGAGATCTTGATGTCGCGGAAGTCGTGCTCCTCGAACAGCGAGCACTCCCAGAGCGCGGACTCCACCAGCGCCTCGGGGGTGGCCCGGCCGTACTTCTCCAGCAGGCGCTTGTCGAGCGAGCCGGCGTTGACGCCGATCCGGATCGGGACGCCGGCGGCCTTGGCGGCCTTGGCGATCTCGCCGACCTTGTCGTCGAAGGCCTTGATGTTGCCGGGGTTCACCCGGACGGCGGCGCAGCCGGCGTCGATCGCGGCGAACACGTACTTCGGCTGGAAGTGGATGTCGGCGATGACCGGGATCTGGGACTTCTTGGCGATGATCGGCAGCGCGTCGGCGTCGTCCTGCGAGGGCACCGCGACCCGGACGATCTGGCAGCCGGAGGCCGTCAGCTCGGCGATCTGCTGGAGCGTCGCGTTGATGTCGGAGGTCAGCGTGGTGGTCATCGACTGGACCGAGATCGGGGCGTCGCCGCCGACCGGGACGTTGCCGACCATGATCTGGCGCGAGACGCGGCGCTTGGCCAGCGGCTTGAGCGGCAGGGACGGAATACCGAGCGAGATCGCGGTCATGTGCGCAGGGTTCCCCAGGTCGAGGTAGGTGAGCGGGCCGGGTGGACTGGCCCCGCCGGGCGGCCGCCGAAGGGCACGCCCGGCTTACAAAGGTACGCCACGGCCGAGCGGCGGAGCACACTCGGCCGCTTCGGACAAGAGTTAGTTGATTCTGACCGGGTTGACGATGTCGGCGACCATCACCAGCGCCGTGAAGCAGATGAAGATCCCCGCCACCACGTAGGCCACCGGCATCAGCCGGGCCACGTCGAACGGGCCCGGGTCCGGCCGGCGCACCAGCGCGGCGAACCGGCGGCGCAGCGACTCCCAGAGCGCGCCCGCGATGTGCCCGCCGTCCAGCGGCAGCAGCGGCAGCATGTTGAACAGGAACAGCGAGAGGTTGATCCCGGCCAGCAACTGGACGAAGAAGGCGAGCTGCTGGGTGGCCGGCAGGTCCATCGCGAACACGTCGCCGCCGAGGCGGGCGGCGCCGACCATGCCGATCGGGTCGTCGGTGGAGCGCGGGGTGCCGTCGACGACGGCGTGCCACAGGCTCGGGATCTTGCCCGGCAGCGCGGCCAGCGACTCGATGCCGTGCTCGGCCATCTTGCCCATCTGCTCGGCGCTCTCGCCGACCGACAGGTGGTGCACGCCGGTCGCCGGGGTGATGCCGAGGAAGCCGGCCTCGACCGTCCTGCCCTTGATCGCGAAGCCGTCCTTGTCCATCGCGGGCAGCGTGTTGGTGGCGATCTCGGCCTGCAGGACGACCTGCTGTCCGTCGCGCTGCACCACGATCGGCACGGTCCGCCCGGCCGAGTCGCGGATGTCGTCCTGCAGCTGGCGGTAGGTGGTGATCCGGTCGCCGCCGAAGGACAGCACGGTGTCGCCGCTGCGCAGGCCGGCCTTGTTGGCCGGGGAGAGCGGGGCGTCGGCCGGGCAGGTGTCGGTCGGCTGGCCGGCCTTCACCACGCACTGGTTGACGGTGGCGACGGTGGGCACCGCGATCTGCTGGCCGATGCCCATGAACAGCGCCAGGAACAGCACGACCGACAGGATCAGGTTCATGAACGGCCCGGCGAACATCACGATGACGCGCTTCCACGGCTTCCGGGTGTAGAACATCCGGTCCTCGTCGCCGTCCTGGATCTCCTCGTAGGAGGCCTCCCGGGCGTCCTCGATCATGGTCCGCCAGGGCGAGCTGCTGCGCTTGGTTATCCGGCCGTCGGCCCCGGGCGGGAACATCCCGATCATGCGGATGTAGCCGCCGAGCGGGACCGCCTTGATGCCGTACTCGGTCTCGCCCTTCTTGCGGGACCAGACCGTCGGCCCGAAGCCGACCATGTACTGCGGGACGCGGATCTTGAACAGCTTGGCCGTCGACAGGTGCCCGAGCTCGTGCCAGGCGATCGAGAACAGCAGGCCCACCAGGAAGATCAGGATCCCCAGCGCCCACATCAGGTTGTTCACTGCCGGTCCTCCGTCATGCCGCTCCGCTCGCCGTCCGGGCCGGTCACCCGGCGGCCAGCTGCCTGGCGCGGGCCCGGGCCCAGTCCTCCGCGTGGAGTACGTCCGCCACCGTCAGGGAAGTTCCCGCCGGGGCGCCGTGCTCCACGACCACCTTGGCCACAGTGTCCACGATCCCGGTGAAGGGCAGCCGGCCCTGCAGGAAGGCGTCCACGCACTCCTCGTTGGCCGCGTTGAAGACCGCCGGGGCCGTGCCGCCGAGCGTACCCACCTCGCGGGCCAGCTCGACGGCGGGGAAGGCCTCGTTGTCGAGCGGGAAGAACTCCCAGGTCGCGGCCTTGGTCCAGTCGCAGCCGGGCGCCGCGTCCGGGACCCGGTCCGGCCAGCCGATGCCGAGCGCGATCGGCATCCGCATGTCCGGCGGGCTCGCCTGGGCCAGCGTGGAGCCGTCCGAGAACTCCACCATCGAGTGCACGACGGACTGCGGATGGACCAAGACCTCGATCCGGTCGAACGGCACGTCGTACAGCAGGTGCGCCTCGATCACCTCCAGGCCCTTGTTCACCAGGGTGGCCGAGTTGATCGTGACGACCGGGCCCATCGCCCAGGTCGGGTGGGCCAGCGCCTCCGCGGGGGTGACCCCGGCCAGCTGCTCCCGGGTCCGGGTGCGGAACGGGCCGCCGCTGGCGGTGACCACCAGCTTGCGCACCTCCGCCCGGGTACCGCCGGCCAGCGCCTGGAACAGTGCGGCGTGCTCGGAGTCGACCGGAACGATCTGGCCGGGCTTCGCCAGCTCCTTCACCAGCGGGCCGCCGACGATCAGCGACTCCTTGTTGGCCAGCACCAGCACCCGGCCGGCCCGCAGCGCCGCCAGGGTCGGGGCCAGGCCGATCGAACCGGTGATGCCGTTGAGCACCGAGTGGCACTCGATCCCGGCCGCCTCGGTGGCCGCCTCGGGGCCCGCCAGGATCTCCGGCAGCGGTCGGCCCGCGGCACCGGCCGCCAGGGCCTCGCGCAGCGCCGGGACGGCCGCCTCGTCGGCGACCGCGACCGTGTGCACCCCGAGCCGCAGCGCCTGCTCGGCCAGCAGCGCCACCCGGCCGCCGGCCGCGGAGAGCGCGACCACCTTGAACCGGTCCGGGTTGCGCAGCACCACGTCGATGGCCTGGGTGCCGATCGACCCGGTGGAGCCGAGGATCACCAGCTCCCGGGGGCCGGACGGGTCCTGGACGGTCGGAGTGAAGCGCAGCTGCGGGTGGGCGAGCGAGTTCATGCGGACCATTGTGGCCTGTCCGCGCACGCGCCGTGCCCCGCCTCCCCCGTCCGCGGGCTACTTCCAGGCCCAGAGCTTCCCGTGTGCGGAGCCGTCCGCCTCGACGTCCCACTCGAAGGCCCCGGCCACGCCGCGCAGGTCCGCGAACTCGGGCGAGGCGCTCTCGTAGACGATCACCCCGCGCCAGCTGGTGCCGCCGCCCTCGGCGAACCGGCCGACCCCCAGCCCCGTCCAGGAGGCGTGCGCGCCGGTCGGGCTCATCAGGACGCCCTGGCCGAGGCCGCTGAGCGTGCCGTCGGCCCGCAGCCGGGCGGTGTAGCTGCCCAGGTCGTGCACGGGTACGCCGAGCAGCTGCCCGTCCGCCTCGAACGACGTCTCCACCGCCGGTGGCAGCCCGTGGTCCGAAGCGACCACCCGCTGGACCGTCGTACGGCCCGACTCCACACCCACCAGGTCACCCAGCATGACGACTCTCCTGACGCCGTCCCCCTGCTCTCCGGACTACGCCGGGGTGCCGGTGGTGTCAAGACGCGCCGATGCCCCGGCACCGGCCTGCGGTGACGGGGCATCGGACGGCTCCGCGCGCGGGGCCCGGAGCCGGAGGGCTCAGAGGTCGAGGCCGGTCAGCACCAGCACCCGCTCGTAGGTGAAGTCCTCCATCGCGTAGCGCACGCCCTCGCGGCCCACACCGGAGTCCTTCACACCGCCGTACGGCATCTGGTCGGCCCGGTACGAGGGGGCGTCGCCGATCACCACGCCGCCGACCTCCAGCTCCCGGTGGGCGCGGAAGGCGACCTGCACGTCGTGGGTGAAGACGCCGGCCTGCAGGCCGAAGGCGGAGTTGTTGGCCTCGGCGAAGGCCTCGTCGGTGGACTCCACCCGGTGCAGCGACAGCACCGGGCCGAAGGCCTCGGCCGAGGCCAGGATGGCGTCCGCGGGCAGCTCGGCGAGCACGGTCGGCGCGTACGCCGCGCCCTCGCGGGTGCCGCCGGTGAGGACCTTGGCACCCTTGGCGACGGCGTCCTCGACCCAGGCCTCGACGCGCTTGGCGGCGTTCTCGTCCACCAGCGGGCCGACGTCCACCGCGTCGTCCGACGGGTCACCGGTGACCTGCTGCTGCACCTTGGCGACGACCTTCTCGGCGAGCGCGTCGTACACCGAGGCGTCCGCGATCACCCGCTGCACCGAGATGCAGGACTGGCCGCCCTGGTAGTTGGCGAAGGTGGCGATCCGGGTGGCCGCCCACTCCAGGTCGGCCTCCGAGGACCAGTCGGCGAGCACGATCGCCGCGGCGTTGCCGCCGAGCTCCAGGGTGACGTGCTTGCGCGGCACCGAGTCCATGATCTGGTAGCCGACCTTGTCGGAACCGGTGAACGAGATGATCGGCAGCCGCTCGTCCTGGACCAGCGCCGGCATCTTCTCGTTCGGCACCGGGAGCACGCTCCAGGCGCCGGCCGGCAGGTCGGTCTCGGCCAGGATCTCGCCCAGCACCAGCGCGGACAGCGGGGTGGCCGGGGCCGGCTTGAGGATGATCGGGGCGCCGACCGCGATCGCCGGGGCGACCTTGTGGGCGACCAGGTTCAGCGGGAAGTTGAACGGCGCGATGCCCAGCACGACACCCTTGGGGAAGCGGCGCACCACCGCGAAGCGGCCGGTGCCGCCCGGGTCGGTGTCCAGCCGCATGGTCTCGCCGTTGGTCCGGCGCGCCTCCTCGGCGGCCCAGCGGAACACCGAGACGGCCCGGCCGACCTCGCCGCGGGCCCACTTGATCGGCTTGCCGTTCTCGGCCGTGATCAGGCGGGCGATCTCCTCGGTGCGCTCGGCCAGCCGCTTGGACACGTGGTCCAGCGCGGCGGCGCGTACGTGCGCCGGGGTGGCGGCGAAGACCGGGGCGGCAGCGGCGGCGGCAGCGACCGCCTCCTCCACCTGGGCGTCGGTGGGCACGCTGACCTTGCCCACCAGGCTGCCGTCGTACGGGTGGCGGACCTCGAAGTCCCCGTCGCCGCTCGCCTTGCGGCCGGCCAGCCAGAACTCATGGGTGGTGGTCACGGTCGTACCGGCCCTCTCCTCGTCGTCTGCGGCTCCACGGACGCGGAACCTGCCACCCACGGTAGGACCCGGATGGAGCAAACCGGATTGGACGCAGCGGAGCGGTCGGCCGCCGGTCCACTACACCATGGCGAGATGGCAACGGACGCCGGGCCCGGTAGGCCGCCACGGCCCGGTCGGCCCGGCGGCCCGGTCAGTCCCCGCGGCCCGGTCAGTCCTCGCCGGACCGCAGGGCCAGCCAGAGCTCCATCCGGACGTCGGTGTCGTCCAGCGAGCGGCCCAGCAGTTCCTCGACCCGCCGCATCCGGTAGCGCAGGGTGTGCCGGTGCACCCCGAGGTCGGCGGCGGCCGCGTCCCACTGGCCGTGCCGCGAGAGCCAGGCCCGCAGGCTGGCCACCAGATCCCCGCGGGCGGTCCGGTCGTGGTCGCGCAGCGGCCGCAGCAGCCCCTCGGCGAAGGCGGTGACCGCCTCCTCGCCGAGCAGCGGCAGCAGCGAACCCGCCCCGACCTCCTCGTGGTCCACCGAGCGGCGGCCGCCGCGCTGCGCCACCGCGAGCGCCCGCTCGGCCTGCGCGTACGCCGTCCCGGCGTCCTCCAGGGCGGCCGGCGCGGAGACCCCGAGCGACAGGCCCTCCTGCTCCTCGACCGCGCCGAGGCAGGCCCGGTGCGCGGCGCCGTTGTCCAGCGCCAGCACCATCAGGCGCGGACCGTGCGGACCGTCCTCGCGGGAGACCAGCAGCCGCTCGCCGACCTTGCCGCCGGCCTGCTCGGCCCGGTCGCCGAGCTCGCTGAGCGCCTCGGCCGCCTCCGGCCCGGCGGCCGCACCGGCCACCAGCACCCGGATCGTCCCCTCCGGCAGCCCGCCGAACAGCCCGGACGCCACCTGCCGGGCGGTCGCCACCTCACCGGCCAGCACCATCCGCAGCAGCGCGGCGCCCATCCGCTCCTCGGCCTGCCGCAGCTCGCGGGAGCGCTCCAGGGTCAGCGTGAGCAGCGCGACGGCGGCGTTCAGCACGTACCGCTCGGTGGGCGTGATCCGGTCCTCGGTGCCGACCGCCAGGAAGCCGCGGGCCCGCCGGTCGGCCCCCAGCGACTGGACCACCACGTAGTCCTCGTCGGCGGTGTCGATGCCCGGCGAGCGGCCCTGCAGCGCGGCGCTGGAGGGGGCCGGGCGGCGGCGCAGCCGGTCCACCTCGGCGGCCAGCCGGCCGGCCCGGCGGGCCGCCCAGTCGGGCGCTACCGCGGACAGCGCGCCCGATCCGTCGTACAGCGCGGCCCAGCCGCCGAGCCGGGCGGCCAGCCGGCGCACCACCGCGGTGGTGCCGTCCTTGCCGAGCGCCGCCCGGGTCAGCTCCTCCTGCGCCTCGAAACTGGTGGTCACCGCCTCGTACTGCTCGGCGGCCAGCGCGGCGGAGACCGTCTTGGAGATCGCGATGAACGGCGTGGCCTCCGGCACCCGCAGCAGCGGCAGGCCGCGCTGGGCGGCCGCGTCGACCAGGGCCTGCGGCACCTCGGAGTGCGAGAGCCCGACCCCGAGCCCGAGGCCCACCACCCCGGCGTCGGCCAGCCGGTGGACGTACGCCTGCAGCCGGGCCGCGCTCTTGCCGAGCTTGATACCGGTCGTGAGGAGGAGTTCGCCGCCCTCCAGGAAGGGCGTCGGGTCGTCCAGCTCGCTGGTGTGCACCCAGCGGACGGGCCGCTCCAGGTGGTCGGCGCCGGCCAGCACCGTGAGGTGGAGCGCGGTGTTGCGGACGACGGAGGCGAGTGTGGGGGGCATGGCACCTTCGATGGTTCGACCAGGCCGCGCCGTTGCGGCCGGGCGAGAAAGGGGTCTCCCCCCATTATGTACGCCCCGGCCAAGCCGGAACGCCGAATCCACCGGACCGGAGTCAGGGCGTCCGGGCCGCCCCTGCCGGAACGGCCCGAACCGGGCCTCAGCTGCGCAGATCGACCAGCAGCGGCGGCACCTGCTCGCCGGTCACCGCCGACAGCGAGATCACCGCGTGGCCGGACGGCAGCGCGTGCGCCAGGTCGGACGGCGACCAGCGGTGCCGCTCGACGTCCCGGGTGGTGACCGACTGGGTCTGCGCGGCCGTGCCGGACAGCGCCTTGCGCAGCCCCCGGGCGGCCTTGCGGACCAGCCCGCCGGAGGTGTCGGGGGTGTGGGTGACCGCCGTCTCGGTGACCAGGTGCGTCCCCCAGGCCTCGGAGAACAGCCGGCCGTCCCACGGCGCGATCCCCGGGAACGCCATCCGGCAGCCGACCGCGCCGAACAGCGGCGCCCGCAGCCCCTCCGGCAGGTCCACCAGGGTCCGCAGCAGCAGGACCGCGCCCGCGTTCAGCCCCCGGATCCGCTGCAGCCCGCGCACCGCGTGCTGGTCGACCGCGGCCGAGGCGTCGTCCACCACCAGGCCCGCGAACAGCTCGCGCTCCTCGCGCACCGCCGCGGCCTGCAGGAACTGCCCCACCACCAGCCGCGACAGCATCCGGGCCGCCTCCGGGTGGCTGCGCTCGGGCAGCTTGACCCGCACCCGCAGCGGGTGGTCGAGCGCCCGCATCGCGAACGCCGGCTTGGCCCCGGCCGGCCCGGCGAAGCAGTCCGCGAACACCGGCCGGTCCAGCAGCGCCAGCCGGTCGGCGAGCAGCACGCCCGGGTCGTCGGCCCGGCCGCTCTGCCGCGCCCGCTGCTGCAGGTCCGCCTCGAACACCGCGTCCCGGCCTGCCTTGCGCAGCGCCTCGGTCAGCTCCGCCCAGCCCTCGCCGTCCCCGGCCAGCAGCCCGCGCAGCTCACGGACGCCCGGATAGCGCCCGTACGCCGCGTGGAACGGCCCGACCACCTGCTGCAGCGCCGTCCGCGCGCTCTCCCCGCGCAGCACCAGCTCGTCGGGCAGCAGCGCGTCGGCGAGCCGCGCGGCGGCCTCGTCGGCGGTCCGGGCCGCACCGTACAGATCCAGCCCGTAGGGGGCGGCCGGATCGCCCGGGGCGATCACCACGTCGTACCAGGAGTCCGGCCCGAGGTCGCTGTCGGCCGCCCCCACCACCACCGCGCAGGCCGTCCCGGCCAGCGCCTGCAGACAGAGCGCCTCGGCCAGCGGCCGGGCCAGGGCGGAGGTCTTCCCGGTGCCCGCCGGGCCGACGGCCAGCAGCGAGGTGCCGAGCGTCGCCGGGTCGAGCGCGAAACCCGCCGAGCGGTGCGCGAGCGGGTTCTTCACCACGTCCTGCGCCGTACCGAGCCGCACCTGGCCGGTCAGCAGATCGTGCCGGGCCCCGCGGCCCGGCAGGTCGCGGGCCTCGGACGGGTGCGCGCACGCGGCCGCCCCCCGGCCCAGCACCTGCTCGCTGAAGGCCGGCAGCAGCTCGGGCGCGCTGCGCACCGCCCGCCACGCCTGCCGGATCCGCACGTAGTCGACGTCCCCGACCGCCTCCCCGTCCAGCCGCACCGCCGCCGCCCCGGCCCCCCCGCCCCGCAACTCGGCCCACGGATCGGCCGCCGCGTCACCCGACGCGGGAACCGCCCGGGGTGCGGGTTCCTCCTGCGTCACGGTGCGCCCGAGGACCGGGACGATCCAGCGCCGCCAGACCTCGGCCCAGCGGCCCAGCCGGCCGAAGAACCAGATGACGACCGCCGCGGCGACCAGGTTCAGCGCGATGATGGTGGGGTTGGCGCTCTCCGAGGTGAGGCGCTGACGCAGCCCCACCCAGTCGAGAACGAGGATCTCGAGCAGGACGACGTAGGGGAAGACGAACCACGCGACGACAAGGTTGGCCACCGCCCGCAGCAGGAGTGCCTTGGTCGGCACCGAGGCGTCCTGGGCGCGGTCCTCGTCGACCTGCCGGTATCCCAGGCGGAAGATGCCGGGCCCCGGCTCCGGGCGCGGCGCGCCCGTCCAGCCCGCCAGGTCGAACCGCCCGCCCCGCTGCGACGGTACGCCGGCCGGCTCCCCCGTGTGCGCGGCCTGCCGGCCGTGTCCGCCGTCCAGTTCCATCCCGGCCCCGCTCCCTGTGCCCACCCTGCACGACCGTCCCCGTGCCGCCTTTACCCATGCCGCCCACCCGGCGACACGCCCGCGCTCAATGTAGTGGAGCGGAACCTGCCGGTAGCCGATCCTCGGGCACTGGCCGTGCCGGACAAGTCGTACGGCCCAGTGCTACCGAGTGGCGCATGCCCGGGCGGCAGGGCCCGCCGTAGCCTGCGAACTACCGCGTCTTGAGAATCTGGAGAACACCATGAGCGCTGCAACGCCGCTCCCGCAGGAGCGCCGTCTGGTCACCGCGATCCCCGGCCCGAAGTCGCAGGAGCTGCAGGCTCGCAAGCTCGGCGCGGTGGCCGCCGGTGTCGGCACCACCCTGCCGGTCTACGTCTCGCGCGCCGGCGGCGGCGTGCTGGAGGACGTGGACGGCAACTCCCTGATCGACTTCGGTTCCGGCATCGCCGTGACCAACGTGGGCAACAGCGCCGCCGCCGTGGTCGCCAAGGCGACCGAGCAGCTGGCCGCCTTCACCCACACCTGTTTCATGGTGACCCCGTACGAGGGTTACGTGGCCGTGGCCGAGCAGCTCAACGAGCTGACCCCGGGCGACCACGAGAAGCGCACCGCGCTGTTCAACTCGGGCGCCGAGGCGGTCGAGAACGCGGTGAAGATCGCCCGCGCGTACACCAAGCGCACCGCCGTCGTGGTCTTCGACCACGGCTACCACGGCCGCACCAACCTCACCATGGGCCTGACGGCGAAGAACATGCCGTACAAGCAGGGCTTCGGTCCGTTCGCGCCGGAGATCTACCGGGTGCCGGTGGCCTACCCCTACCGCTGGCTGACCGGTGCGGAGAACTGCGCCGCCGAGGCCGCCGCCCAGGCCATCGACATGATCAACAAGCAGATCGGCGCCGACAACGTCGCCGCGATCATCATCGAGCCGATCCAGGGCGAGGGCGGCTTCATCGAGCCGGCCAAGGGCTTCCTCCCGGCGATCGTGGAGTACGCGAAGGCCAACGGCATCGTGTTCGTGGCGGACGAGATCCAGACCGGCTTCTGCCGGACCGGCCAGTGGTTCGCCTGCGACGACGAGGGCATCGTCCCGGACCTGATCACCACCGCGAAGGGCATCGCCGGCGGTCTGCCGCTGGCCGCCGTGACCGGCCGCGCCGAGATCATGGACGCCGCGCACGCCGGCGGCCTGGGCGGCACCTACGGTGGCAACCCGGTGGCCTGCGCCGCCGCGCTGGGCTCGATCGAGACCATGAAGTCCGAGGACCTCAACGGCAAGGCCAAGCGGATCGGCGAGGTCATGCTCGGCCGGCTGCACGCCATGCAGGAGAAGTTCGACGTGATCGGCGAGGTCCGCGGCCGCGGCGCGATGATCGCGGTCGAGCTGGTCAAGCCCGGCACCAAGGACCCGAACCCGGAGTTCACCGCCGCGGTGGCCAAGGCCTGCCACGCCGAGGGCCTGGTGGTCCTGACCGCCGGCACCTACGGCAACGTGCTGCGCTTCCTGCCGCCGCTGGTGATGCCGGAGCACCTGCTGACCGAGGGCCTCGACATCATCGAGAGCGCCTTCGCCGCCGTCTGATCCGACGCGTCACGAACGACCCGGTCCGCTTCGGACCGGGTCGTTCCGTTTGAGGTGTCCTTCCGGTGTGCACGCGCGCGGATCTGCGCGGACCGTCGAGCCGCCATGGAGGTTGTACTACCGGTGGTGAAGATGCTGTGGCGATCGGGCGAACCCGCCCATCAGGGCAGGGTCATGACGTACTGTCATGGGCAGATGGACAGCGAGCCAGACGACTTAACGACAACCCGGCCCGCCGCCCCCGACAGGGCGCCGGACCCCCATGACCGATCGACCGACCGTCCGCCCCAAACCCCCCGGGACGCACGGAACGGCGATCACCTCAGCCGCCCCGGGGCTCTCCCCCCCGCCTCGGGGCGGCTCATGCATGCCCCGGGGGCGGCCGCCCGCTCCACGGTCCTGCCGCTGTCCCTGCTCGCACTGCTCACGGTGGTCTCCTGGCAGGTCGCGGCCGACGGCCCGCTGCTGGGCCTGGACCGGGTCGCCCGCCGGGCAACCTACGAGTTCCGCCACGACCTGCACAGCACCGCCGTGAACCACCTCGGCGTCGCCCTCTCGGACCTGGGGGGCAACGTCCCGGCCTTCGCACTGCTGCTGCTGGGCGGCGCGACTGCGGCCTGGCTGCGGCACTGCGCGGGTGCGCAACGCCGCCGGCGGCCGCTGGCGGTGGCCGTCCTGGCCGGCGCCCTGGTGCCCGCGCTGGTCATCCCCGGCAAGGCCCTGTTCGCCCGGCCCGGCCCGTTCGGGGTGCCGCTCTCGCCGGAACAGTTGGGCTGGTACCCGTCCGGCCACACGGCGACCTCGACAATCGCGTACGGCGCCGCGGCGCTCCTGGTGGGCCGGGAGCTCGGGGCGCCGGCCCGCCGCCGGCTGTACGCGGGGACCGCCCTGCTGTGCGCGGGGGTCGGCTGGGGCCTGGTGTGGAGCGACTACCACTGGCTGCTCGACGTGGTCGCGAGCTGGTGCCTGGGCGCCCTGGTGCTGTGGGGCCTGGCCCGGTGGGCCGCCCCGGCGCCGACCGGGCCGGACGGCCTCGAGCCGGACCGGGCGGCCGACCGGTCCGCTCACTGACCTTCGGCGGGCCCGTCCTCGTTGCGCTGGACCAGGCCGGGCTCCCCGTTGTCGCGGTGCCACTCGACCACCAGCTCGTCGCGGGTGCCGAAGCGGACCAGGTGGCGGCCGACGACGTCCTCCAGTCCCGGCAGGTCCTCGGTGGCGCCTTCGACGGTGAGCAGCAGTGCCCCCGCCTCGGCCACCAGCACGGCGGTGCCGGCCCGGAAGGCGAGCTCGCCGCGGCCGGTCTCCTCCGACCAGTCGGCCTGGATCTTGCGGCCCATGTGGGCGGCCAGCTGCTTGCCGTAACGGGCGGGGCGGTCGGTGCGGACGCGGGCTTCGGAACGAGGCATGGCGGGACTCCGGTTCGAGCTGGTTAGGATGACCTAAGTTCCCTCACCGTACCCCAGATGCTGAGCTTGGCTCAATATCCTGCCCCCGGGGCCCGCCCACCGCCGGATACCCTGGCTCCACCTCAGGTCGGCCCACGGCCCGGGGCACGCCGAGTCCGGAGCCCGCCATGACCACGCCGCCGACGGCCGACACCGCCGCCGAACTCGCCGACGCGCTCACCCGGGCGATGAAGCGGATCCGCCGGCAGACCATGCAGCGGCTGGAGCCGTACGGCATCACCCCCGGTCAGGCCCGCGCCCTGCGCACCCTCGCGCACGCCCCCGGCTGCGAGGGCCGGGAGACCATGCGGCTGAGCGAGCTGGCCGAGCGGCTGCACATCGCACCTCGGTCCGCGACCACCGTGGTGGACGCCCTGGAGGAGGCCGGGCTGGTCACCCGTACCCCCGACCCGACCGACCGGCGGGCGGTGCGGCTGGTGCTGACCGAGGACGGCCGGGCCGCGCTGGAACGGATCGGGCAGGTCCGCCACGAGGTGGCGCAGGAGTACTTCGCGCCGGTCAGTCCGTCCGATCAGTCCGCGCTGCTGCTGGCGCTGCGCGGCGCGGAGAGCGCGTTCGAGGCAGGGCGCGGGGCCCGGCAGCCGGCCGGCGAGGACGCAGCGCGGTGAGCCCGATCCCGGCGATCACCAGTACGGCGGCGCCGGCCGCGAGCGGGCTGAACCGCTCCCCGAGCAGCAGCCAGGACGAGGACATCCCGAACACCGGCACCAGCAGCGAGTACGGCGCGACCGCCGAGGCGTGGTAGCTGCGCAGCAGGAAGCTCCAGGCCACGAAGCCGAACAGGGTGGACAGCAGCCCGACGTAGAGGATCGCCCCGATCCCCGCCGGGCCGATCCCGGCCAGCGCCGCCAGGTCCGCCCTCGGGCCCTCGACCAGCAGCGACAGCCCGAGCAGCGGCAGCGGCGGGACGGCACTCACCCAGACCATCCAGCGCAGCGCGTCCGGGGGCGCGGCCCGGCGGGTGAGCACGTTGGACAGGCCCCAGAACCCGGCCGCGGCGATCACCAGGACGAACGCGCCGACCGGCCCGGACGGGCCCTGGTCGACGGCGGCCAGCAGGATGCCGGCGAAGGCCGTCACCAGACCCGCCACCCGCAGCCCCGAGGACCGCTCCCCCAGCAGCACCGCGGCGAACAGCGCGGTGAACACCGCCTGGCTCTGCAGCACCAGCGAGGACAGCCCGGCCGGCATCCCCGCGTGCATCCCGAGGAAGAGCAGCCCGAACTTCGCCACCCCGAGGGTGCAGCCGACCGTGAGGATCCAGCGCCACGGCACCTTCGGCGGTCCGACCAGGAACACCGCCGGCACCGCCACCACCGCGAACCGCAGCGCGCAGAACAGCAGTGGCGGGAAGTTCTCCAGGCCGACGTGGATCAGGACGAAGTTGAGGCCCCAGACGGCGGCGACCGCCACCGCCAGCGCGATGTGACGCGGACTCATGACGGTGGCGGGGGACGCGGTGTCGGGGGGCGCGGTGGCAGGGGGCGCGGTGGCGGAGATCGCTGGCATGGATCGAGCATGGCCGCAGGCCACCGTGTAGCACCAGCGATGAGTTCTGAAGCAGACTGTTAAGCACTACTGAATCGGGCTCGTTCCGGCGGTCGTCACGGCGGCCCCGGGGAACCAGGAAGGCGGGGGTGGCCGCGGTGATGGACCTCGGACGGCTGCGCGCACTGCACGCGGTCGCGGTGCACGGCTCGGTCGGCGGCGCGGCGGGCGCCCTCGGCTTCACCCCGTCGGCGGTCTCGCAGCAGATCGCCAAGCTGGAACGCGAGACCCGGACGGTCCTTCTGGAGCGACGCGGCCGGGGCGTGGTGCTAACCGACGCGGCCCGCCGGCTCGCCGACACCGCGGAGCGACTGCTCGCCCTGGTTGAGCAGGCCGAGGTGACGCTGGAGGAGCAGCGCGGCCAGGCGGTCGGCCGGCTGTTGATCGCCGCCTTCGCCACCGGCGCCCGCGGCCTGCTCCCGGGCGCCCTGGCGGACCTGCGGGAGGGCTGCCCGGAGCTGGACGTCCGCCTGGTGGAGTCGGATCCGTACCTGGCCGCCGAGCTGGTGGCCCGCGGCGAGGTCGACCTGGCGCTGGTCCAGGACTGGCCCAGCGTGCCGCTGCCGGTCCAGACCGGGCTGGCCCGCCTCGACCTCGGGCCGGATCCGGTGGACCTGCTGCTGCCGGCCGCCCACCCGCTGGCCGCTCTCGACGTGGTGCCGGTGGAACGCCTGTGCGGACAGCGCTGGATCAGCGTGCCGCCGGGGAACATCTGTCACGACTGGCTGGTGCGGACCATGCGGGAGGCCGGCGAGGAGCCGGACGTGGTCTACCAGGTGGGCGAGTTCGAGACCCAGATCGCCCTGATCGCCGCCGGTCTCGGCATCGGACTGGTGCCCCGGCTCGGTCGCGGGACGCTCCCCGCGGGCGTCGCCGCCCGCCCGGTCGCCCCGGAACCCTCACGGCGGGTCTTCACGCTGTGGCGCAGCCAGGCGTCGCGCCGGCCCGCCATCACGGCGGCGCTGACGGCGATGCGCCGGCACTGGGACGCCCTGCCCGGCCGGCCGCCGGGCCACTGACCGCGGCGCCCGACGGGCCGGATCCCCGGGTGGCGGCCGGTCAGCTCGCGAAACCGATCACCAGCCACATGAACCCCACCCCCACCAGCGTGCACAGCAGCGTGGACCGGGACGGGTGCGGGCTGTGCGCCTCGGGCAGGATGTCCGAGGTCGCCAGGTACAGCAGGAAACCCGCGAAGAAGCCCAGGTAGAGGCCGAGCAGCTGCTCCGGGATGGTGAACAGCAGGGTGATCCCCGCCCCCGTCACCGGCGCCAGCGCGTCGGCGGTGAGCAGGGTCAGCGCCCGCCGGCGGTCGTTCCCGTACAACCGGGTGATGGTGTACGTGTTGAAGCCGTCGGCGAAGTCGTGGGCCACCACCGCGATGGCCACCACGGTGCCGACCGTGCTGCCCGCCTGGAACGCCGCCCCGATCGCGAAGCCGTCCATCACGCTGTGCGCCACCAGCGCGCTCGCCGCCGCCAGACCGACCCGTTGGGTCCCCGGATGGGGGTGCCCGTGGCCGTGGCCGTGGTGCCCGTGCCCGTGGGTGTGCGCGGCGTACTCACCCTCGTGGCCCCGGTGGATGGCGACCGCCCGCTCGACGATGTGGATCACCAGGAAGCCGGCCGCGAACATCAGCAGCGCCTGCGGCACCCCGTGTACCTCGGTCGGGGCCGCCGCCAGCGCCTCCGGCAGCAGGTCGAAGGCGACCACGCCGAGCATCAGCCCGGCCGCGAAGCCGAGCACCAGGTGCCGTCGGTCGCCGGTGCGCTGGGCGACGTAGCCGCCGATCAGGGTCATCAGGAAGGCGCCCGCGGCGACCAGCACGGCGGTCATCGTGACCCTCCCCTCCGGCGGTGGCCTGCGGCGGGCAGGACCGGCGGATCCGCGGGCCCCGCCCGCCCCGGCCCGGGATACCCCGACGGACCACTCCCGACGGGCCGCTCCCGACGAACCACTGAGGGGCCGGACGGCCGCGCGGACCGCTGCCCACGGGCGCGACCGCCCGGCCCGGGCCCGGTCGAGCCGGAGCCTGCGCCCAGCCTGCGGGCCGGCGCCCCGGACCGCCCGCCGGACGGCCCGTCGGGGTGACGGTGCGTCGGTTCCCGGGCCCGGCCGGTTCAGCCGTCGGTCGCGGCCAGGTAGACGGCGGAGAGCTCGGGGGTGCCCTGGTCGGCCCAGCCGTGCCCGAGGGCCGTGACGTCGAGTTCCAGCCCGGTGGGCAGCACCAGCAGCGGGCGGCCGTGCTCGCCCAGCCGCCACTCGGCGGCCGGCAAGGTGCGGCGGATCACGGTACCGAGGTACAGGCCCGCGTCGTTGCCCAGCCAGTCCGAGACCTCGGGGTCGTCCCGCCAGCGGGGCAGCAGCTGGTCGAGCGCGGAGAGCGACTGCGCCGAGTCGTCCAGGCGCACCCCGGCCGACCCGGCCAGCTCGCGCAGCAGCCCGCACTCGGCGAACAGCTCCGCCATCGCCTCCTGCCGCCGGTCCTCCCCGGCTCCGCCGCCGGGCTCCGCCCGCTGCTCGCCGCGCGCCCGCCAGTGATCGAAGAATCCGAATCCCATGGGTCCAGACTGACAGGCCGTGCAACGACCGACGGCAGATCCGCCGGGACACCGGTGCCGGGCGCGGCGGCCCCTGCCGCACCGCGCCACCGACAACCTGCGATTGGCAGTCGGCTAGCCGTCGGTGGTGAGCGGCAGGCCGAGGTGGGTCCTGGCCAGCTCCTGCACCCCGCGGCCGTCGATCAGGTGGATGTGCTCGTACCGGGCGCCGGCCGTCAGGTCCAGCGCGGGCTCGGTGAACCGACCGGTGGTCAGGCGCAGGCCGCGCTCGGCGCCCTCCTCCCGGACCGCCTCGGCCAGCGTGCGCAGCTGCTCCTCCCCCACCGCACCCGGCTCGCGCGAGGCCCAGACCACCCAGCGCCCGGGCAGCGCACTGCCCGGGCCGCCCTCGCCGGTCGCCACCAGCCCGGCCGGGCCGCGCAGCCGGACGTTCCAGCCGACCAGCCCGCCCTTGGTGAGCAACTCCCGGACCAGGTGGGCGAACTCGTTGGACGAGAGCTCCTCCGCCGCCGGCACCGCCGCCCCGACCGTACCGCTGGGCTCGACCTCGACCGGGCCGTACGGGTCCGGGGTCACCACGGCGGCCAGCTCCCGCAGCCGGACCAGCGCCTCGTCCTGCTCCGCGTCGGCGTAGACCCCCATGCCGTCGCCCGCCTCGGCCGGGCCCGCCGCCCCGCCGTCCTCGGCCGGGAGCAGCCTGGTCCGGGCCAGGGCGTCACGGTCGGCGTCCACGCTCAGCAGGCAGAGCGGCCCGGCACCCGGGGCGTCGGACCGCAGCCAGCCGTTGAGCACCACCCCGGCGAGTATCTCCTCGGTGTCGACCGCGTCCGCCGCCTGCAGTGCGCGCAGGGCGAGGCGGGCCGCCAGCCGCAGGTAGTCCGCGGCCCGGTCGGCGGCCGGGCGGGGCACCGGCTCGACCTCCCCGCCCGCGCCGAGCCGGTAGCCGTCCAGCTCGGGCACCACGTCCAGCGGCGGCAGGTCGAGGTCCAGCACCGCCGTGCTGGTGAGCGGCCGGAACACGGCCCGGCACGGCGCCGGGAGGTCCTGGGTGGCGCCCTCCGCGGCGGCCAGCGCCCGCTCCAGCAGGGACTCCACGGCGGCGGGCTCCGACTGCCGGTAGGCCCGGCGGCACTCCTTGAGCGTCTCGTTGTACTCCCTGACCGCCCTGGCCCGGGACTGCTCGGCCTGCTCGTGGGCGAGCCGGGCCTGCCGGGCACCGCTGTCGTCGGCCTCGGCCTGCCTGGTCCGCCACTCTCGCAGCGCCCGCTGGTGGCTCAGCCGGGCCTGGGCCAGGCCGCGCTGGTAGCCGGAGTCAAGCAGCAGCCGGGAGGCGGGCCGGTCCGGGTCGTCGGCGGCCGGCTCCGGCGGGGCGAAGTCCGCCCAGCGCGGCTCGGGACCGGTCTGCGGGTCCGGCTCCCCGGCCGGGTACGGGCGCGGCTCGTAGCTGCGCAGCTGGCTCTCGAAGTCCATCGCGGAGACCGGCAGGGCGGCCCGGCGGAGCAGGTCTGCCAGCCGCTCGTGCCCCGCCCGGACGGTCACCGTCCGGTGGTGGGCGAGCGCGGCGGCGCGGCCGTGCGCCGCCACCTCCTCGTCCTGCCCGGGGGGCTGCTCCTGCCCGGCGTCCCGGACCGGGCCGGCGTCCGCCCCCGGACCGGCTCCTTCCTGCGGCGGCGCGGTGCCCTGCTCCGGCACCTCGGCGCCCAGGTCCCGGAAGACCGATGCCAGGAAGCCCGGTTGGAGGAGGGTGGCGGTGGTGTCCGGGCGGCCTTCGGATGAGTGCTGCATCGGCGGTCGTTCCCCCTGCTCGTCCGGCGCCGGTCGGCGGAGCCCACCGGCGGGTGGCCCTGTGCAGCATTGTCCACGGTCGCGCGGCGCGGGTCAGCCAAGCCCGACAGAAGGCCACCGCCCTTCCCCTCGGGCCGGGTTGACGGCGCGCCGCCGACCGCTGATCCCCGCTCCTGGCCTCCTCAGTTGGTCCGGGTGTTGGTCAGGTGCAGGCCGATGTAGCCGACGTAGATCCGGCCGCTGCGGGAACAGTCGTCCAGGTAGTGCACCCGGGGGGCCGTCCCGCCGCCGCCGATCCGCAGGTGGGCGCCCATGAACGCCCGGCGGGAGGAGTCCACACAGGCCGGCACCGGGAGCATCCGCTGGCGTTTCCACTTGCCGTGGCTGGTGACCGTACGGGACTCGCCGCGCACGGCCTTGCGGGGCGGGAAGTGGTGGCAGCCGGCCGGGGTGTGCTCGCACCACTGCTTGAAGTCGCCGCCCGCCTCGCCGCGCACGGCCGCGGCGGCGTACTCCTGGAGGGCGGTCAGGCCGTCCCAGGTGAGCCGGGCCCAGCCGGAGCCGTCGCACTGGCCGTCCAGCGCCAGGGTCTCCTTCTCGTCCCCGGTGAACTCCAGCAGCGGGAACTCCGCGAACCGGCAGACCAGCTCGCCGAAGCTGCCCGGCGCGCACTCCTCCTCGGCGCAGACGTCGGCGGCCAGCCCCGCGTGGTCCAGCGCGTCCGGCCCGGCCAGCGTGCACAGTCGGGCGGCCAGCGCCCTGACCTGCGCGCTCACGTGCCGCAGCACCGCGTCCTGCTGGTCGGTCTCGGCCAGCAGCCGGGCCTGGCGGCGGCGGGAGCTGTCCAGGCTGCGCCGGACCTGCTCCAGCTCGTCCGCCCGGGACTGCCGCTCGCAGCGGTCGGCGGCGGAGGCCGACGCCTGCCCGGGGACGGTGCCGCGGGGCGCCGCAACGGTGCCGCTGCCGGCGCCGGCACCGCTTTCGGCCGGGCCCGGCCGGGCGGGCCGGGGTTGTGCGGGCCCGGGGTGTGCGGGGCGGGGCTCCATGGGCGGCGGCTGCAGCACGGGGACCGCGGCCAGCAGGTCGGGCAGCGGCAGCTCGGCGGCGAACCGCCGGGGCTCGCGGGCCAGCAGGGCGGCGGCCCGTCGGACGTCCTCGTCGATCCGGCGCCGGGGCATCACCGGATGGCGGGCCCCGTCGTGGCGGGAGGCCGGATCGACCTCCGGCAGGTACGTCCGGACGGCTCCGCCGTAGACCTTGTGGTACTCCAGCGCGACGTTGAACAGCGGGAGCGCAGCATGACCGAGCACGTAGAGCGAGGCGAGACCGGTCAGCTGCCGCAGCAGGGGGTGGACCACCTCGGCCAGCCAGGTGTCCATCGCCACGGCGGGCGGCACGCTGGCGACCACCACGGGGAGCCGGCGCTCCGGGTCGCACAGCTCGTCGATCAGGGCGTCGACCTCGCCCTTGGCTATCACCCTCGGCCGGGCGGACAGCGCCACCGGCCCGTCGGTGGCGTCCAGCAGCGGGAGCAGGCCGCGGGCCAGCTCGGGGACCGGGACCCGGCTCGAGGTGCGGATGCCCGCACCGGTCGGCAGGTGCTCGGCCTCCAGCCGGAGCCAGCAGGGCTGCTCGGTGGCCGAGGCGACGGTGAGGGTGAGCTGCTCGATGCCGTGCGCGGCCGGGGTCCGCAGCCGGCGGCGGCTGTACCGCCCGCCCGGTGGCCGGCCGCGCAGGGCGCCGGTGTCGCGGTCCAGCAGGACCCGCTCGCCGAGGCGCAGCCGCTCGGGGGGCGGCGCGGGCGGGGCGGCCGGATCGGCGGCCACGGCCCCGGCGGGGTGCTGCTCGGCGCGGCGGTGCTCGGCGGGCGGCGGAGGCTCCTCGTGGCCCTCCTGTTTCAGCCACGCGGCCAGCAACTGGTCTGCCAGAGCCACCGTGTCTCGGTGCGTCCGGGGTGTGGTGACGGTCATCCGATAGGGCGGCGGGGCGTGCTCGGGTGTCATGCGCGGTACCTCCCGGGGTGCGGCGGTGGGGCCTGAAGTCCTCCATCTGGTCGGCCGGCCCGGTCGGGCGGCCTGCTCTGCCGGTGTCTGCGATCCGTCCGTGCGGTGCTGCCGTGACGTGTCCTGCGCGAGGTGCGGGCGGGTGGTCCCGGCGGCCCGGTCGGGCCGTCGGACGCCGTGCCCGTCCGCACTCCTTGTGGTAGAAGACGAAAGGGCCCGGAGCGGAAGTTCCGCTGCCGGGCATTGTTCATTCGTTCGAGTGTTACCCCGTGGCATTGCTTGCCTGCTGGGCACGGGGCGTGGTCGGGTTCAGACCGGGACCTCCACGAAGCTGCGCCCGGCCGCCTCGGCGTGCGCGGTCCCGCCGGTGTTCTCCGCCAGCCAGGCGTGAAAACCCGTCACCTCCGCCTCCGGCACCCCGACTTCGATCCTCACCCCGTCCGCCGTGTAGACCAGGCCCCGCACCTCGTGGCCAGCCGCCCGCAGCTCGTTCTCCAACCGCCCGGCCCGGGTGTGGCCGGCGGTCACGGCGAGCAGCGCCACCGGCCGCCGCTCCAGCAGTCCCGCCTCGTCCAGCGCCAGGGAGACCGAGCTCCCGTAGGCCCGTACCAGTCCGCCCGCGCCCAGTTTGATCCCGCCGAAGTAACGCGTCACCACCGCGACGGTGTCGGTGATCCCGCGCCGTCGCAGCACCTCCAGCATCGGGACGCCCGCGGTGCCACCCGGCTCGCCGTCGTCGCTCGACCGTTCCCGGCGCTGGACGTCCCCCACCACGAAGGCGGTGCAGTTGTGCCGGGCGTCCCAGTACTCCTTGCGGACGGCCGCCACGAAGGCCTGGGCCTCGTCCTCGTCGCCGACCCTCGCCAGGTGGCAGATGAACCGGGACTTCTTGACCTCGGTCTCCTGGCTGACGGAGCGCCGGAGGGTCAGGTACGGCCTGGGGCTGGGCTCCGACATGGTGCGGGGTCTCCAGAGCGGTTCACGGGGCGGGCGGGACGGGAGCGGGACGGCGCGGACTGCCCGCTCGCCCGTCCACGGAGAACGGAAACCCGGGAGAAGCAGCAGGCCGGCGGCGCCCCCCTGCCCCCGCCAGCCTAACGCGGGCCCCAGCCCTGGCGGCCCGGCCCGACCCCGTCAGCGCCTCCTCGGTGCCCGAAGTCGCCCGAACCCGCTCGAACCCGCCCGACCCGTCAGCGCCCGGCGAGCGCGTCCAGCTGCCGGCGGTCCAGGCCGGTCAGCCCGGTGACCTCGGCCAGGTCCACCGCGCCGCAGTCAAGTCCGCGCAGCACGTAGCCGCTGAGCGCCCGGGCGGTGGCCGGCTCGTCCATCACGTCGCCGCCCGCCTTCGCCACGTAGGCGGCCAGCCGGGCGGCCGCCGCCGCGAGCCCCTCGCGGTAGAAGGTGTAGACCGCCGCGTACCGGGTCGGCAGGTGCGCCGGGTGCATGTCCCAGCCCTGGTAGTAGGCGCGGGCCAGCGAGCGGCGGACCAGGTCGTGGTGGAGCCTCCAGGCCGCGTGCACCTGCGCGGTCGGCCCGGTCGGGATGACGTTGGTCGAGCCGTCGGAGAGGCGTACGCCGGTGCCGGCCGCGGCCACCTGCATGACGGCCTTCGCGTGGTCGGCGACCGGGTGGTCCATGCTCTGGTAGGCGGCACTGACCCCGCAGGAGGCGCTGTAGTCGAAGGTCCCGTAGTGCAGGCCGGTGGCCCGGCCCTCGGCCGCCTCGATCATCCGGGCCACGGTGGCCCGCCCGTCGGCGCCGAGGATCGCCTGGGTGGTCTCGATCTGGATCTCGAAGCCGATCCGGCCGGCCGGCAGCCCGGCCCGCCGCTCGAAGTCCTCGAGCAGCCGGACCAGCGCCGTCACCTGCTCGGCGTAGGTGACCTTCGGCAGGGTGAGCACCAGCCCCTCCGGCAGCGGGCCGGCAGCCAGCAGGGTGGCGAGGAAGAGTTCCAGGGTCCGGATCCCGCGGTCGCGGACCGCGGCCTCCATGCACTTGATCCGGATGCCGATGTACGGCGGCGCGGTGCCGTCGGCCACCGCGGCGGCGACCAGTTCGGCGGTGCGGACCGCGGCGGCGTCCTCCTCCGCGTCGGGGCGCGGGCCGTAGCCGTCCTCGAAGTCGATCCGAAGGTCCTCGACCGGCTCGCGCTCCAGCTTGGCGCGGACCCGGGCGTGCACGTCCGCGAGCAGCTCGTCGGCCGGGACGCCGAGCGCCTCGGCCAGCTGCGCCGGGGTGGCCGCGTGGGTGTCGAAGGCCTCCAGCGCCTGCCGGCCCCAGCTGCTGACGGTGTCGGCGGCGAACGCGTCGGCCGGGACGTAGACGGTGTGCACGGGCTGGCGGGTGCCCGGGTCCCCGGGGTACCGGCGGGCCAGGTCCGCGTCGACCGGCGCGAGCAGCGCGTCGACGGCGGCACGCGCGGCCGCCGAGAACGAGGCCCCGCCGCCGGGGTTGCTACCGTCCACCTGGACCTGCGACATCCGGACTCCTCCACGACACAGACAGCATCTTCAACAATTTGTTGATGTGAAGGTAACGGCGGTGCGTCCGGGGCGTCAATGGCCGCCCGAGGGGCGGACCGGGGCTCCGTCGGCGCCCGGCCGGTCTACTCGCGGCCCGCGGCGACGTAACGGTCCTGCAGGTGCTGCCAGATCCGGTCCAGGTCCTTGGGGTTCACCGAACCGTCCGGGCGGCTGCCGGCCACGTTCCACTCCCGGGTCAGGAACTCGGCGAACCGCTGCTGGTCGGGCTGGCTGTCGTAGACGTCCATGTAGCTGATCAGCGCCTCGAAGCAGACGTCCGGGTCGAGCGGCTCCGGCGCCGGGCGGCGGCCCGCCCACTGCTCGTCCGGCTCCGCCGCGGCCGCCCGGTCGAACGGGAGCTGCTCCGCCACCGCCGCCTGCGGCTCCGCGTGCAGCTCGCCGTCGAGCCGCACCGGGCGGTGCCCGATCCGGATCGGCTCGGCCTCCGCCACCTGCTCGGGCCCGGCCGCCACCGGCCCGCCGGCACCGACCGGCGCCCGACGGCCCTCGGCCTCGCGCTGAGGAGCCGGCCTGCGCTGCTCGGACACCCAGCCCTCCGGGCCGCGCCGCTCGGCGGCCACCGGCCGGTCGGCCCGCTGCCGCTGCTCCTGCCGGACCGGAACCTCGACCGGGTCCCCCGCCGACCGGGTCGGCCGCGGCGGCTTGAACCAGGGCGAGGCCTGCCCCGGCGTACGCGCCGTCCGGGCGGCCTCCTCCATCTGCTCGGTGTGCGCGCGGACCGCACGCGCGGTCCAGACGTTCAGCTCGCTCTGCTCCGCCGCCGGGCGGGCCGGCTGCTCGTCGCCCTGCGGATCCTGCGCGTCCCGCAGCCGGACGGCCGCCAGCTTCGCCAGCGTCGGCACCGCCATCGCGGCGGACACCGCCGACGCCGCCGCCTGGTCCTGCTCGGCCTGCCCGGCCTGGGCCTCCTGCGGCTCCGCGCTCTCGGCGCGGATCGCGACGGGCTCCTGAAGGCTCGCGGTGGTCAGCGTCGAGCGACCGGCCTGCGGCCCCTGCACCGCGTGCAGCGGTCCGTCGATCCGGTCCAGCACACTCGGGTCCAGCGGCACACCGTACTTGGCGAGCTTCAGCGGGAGCAGTGCCTGGAACGGCGCCGACCGGCGCCAGCCCCGGCCGTACCGGAACCGCAGCTGTGCCCGGTACACCAGGCGATTCTGCTCCAGACGCACCGTCTCGTCGTAGGACCGCAGCTCCCAGAGCTTCATCCGCCGCCACAGCCGGAAGGTCGGCACCGGCGACAGCACCCACCGCATCAGCCGCACGGACTCCATGTGCCGGTCGGCGGTGATGGCCGCGATCCGGCCGACGGCGTGCCGGGAGGCCTCGACCACGACCACGAAGAGCACCGGGATGACGGCGTGCATCGCCATGCCGAGCGAGTCACCCCAGGAGGCGGCGGCGTTGAACGCGATCGTCGCCGCCGTCAGCAGCCAGGCCGTCTGCCGCAGCAGCGGGAACGGGATCCGCAGCCAGGTCAGCACCAGGTCCAGCGCGAGCAGGACCACGATGCCCGCGTCCACACCGATCGGGAAGGCGTAGGAGAAGGTGCCGAATCCTTTCTCCAGGGCGAGCTCTCGCACCGCGGCGTACGAGCCCGCGAACCCGATGCCGGAGATCAGGCAGGCGCCTCCGGCCACCAACCCCAGCAGGACCCGGTGGGCACGGGTGAGGGATGGACGTGACATTCGTTGATCAACCCCTGGGGACTCGGCTGCTGCCGTACGCGACCGTTGCCGCCGGATCCGCTCGCGTCGGACACCCTCGTCAGACAGGACCACTGCCGGGCACACAGGAGCGCTGCGCGTGGGACCGGTTCGGCCCACCGGATACTACTCGCACACGCGTTTCGTCCGACCCCACCCGGGGCCCCGGTCAGCCCTCGCCGGCTCCGTTGAGATGCGCAAGTACCGCCAGGACACGGCGATTGGCGTCCTCGGCGGGCGCGAGTTCCAACTTCGTGAAGATATTGGCAATGTGCTTCGCGACCGCTCCGTCGCTGATCAGCAGCCTGGCACCGACCGCCGAGTTCGAGCACCCCTCGGCCATCAGGCCGAGCACCTCGCGCTCGCGCGGCGACAGCCGCCCGACCGGCTGCGAACGGGCGTTGCTCTGCAGCAGCTTGGCGATCACGTCCGGGTCCATCGCGGTACCGCCGGCCGCCACCCGGCGGACCGCGTCGATGAACTGGTCGGCGTTGAACACCCGGTCCTTCAGCAGGTAGCCGACCCCGCCCGAGCCGTCCGCCAGCAGTTCCCGGGCGTAGAGCTGCTGGACGTGCTGGGAGAGCACCAGGACCGGAAGACCGGGAATCCGGCGCCGCGCGGCCAGTGCCGCCTGCAACCCCTCGTCCGTCAGGGTGGGCGGCAGCCGCACGTCCACCACCGCGACGTCCGGCCGGTGCTCCAGCAGCGCATCCAGCAGGTCGGGCCCGGTCTCGACGGCCGCCGCGATGGTGAAGCCGTGTGCCTCCAGCAGCCTCGTCAGACCTTCGCGGAGAAGGTAGAGATCCTCGGCGAGGACAACGCGCACGGCAGCTCCATGGTGATGGTCGTCGGCCCGCCCGACGGGCTGTCGAGCGTCAGAACTCCGTCGAAGGTACCCAACCGCCGCTCGATCCCGTACAGCCCGCCACCCCGTTCCATGCTCGCCCCGCCGCAGCCGTCGTCGGTGACCGTGACCCGCAGCTGCCCGGCCCGGTACAGGATGTCCACCCACACCTGCCCGGCACCCGAGTGCTTGGCCGCGTTGACCATCAGCTCGCTCACGCAGAAGTACACCGCCGCCTCCACCGGCGCCTCCGGCCGGCCCGGCAGACTCACCGTCACCTCCGTGGCCAGCGGCGCCTCCAGCGCCAGTTCCCGCACCGCGTCCGCCAGCCCGCGCTCCGCCAGCACCGGCGGATGGATGCCCCGCACCAGGTCCCTCAGCTCCTTCAGGGCCTTCGCCGAGGACTGCCGCGCCTCCGCCAGCAGCGACCTGGCCGCGGCCGGATCGCTCTCCAACAGGTGCTCGATGGTCCCCAGCGTGAGTCCGATCGCCACCAGCCGCGCCTGGGCACCGTCGTGCAGGTCCCGCTCGATCCGGCGGAGCTCCGCCGCCTGGGTCCCGACCGCGTCGGCCCTGGTCGCCGTGAGGTGCTCGACCCGCCGGGTCAGCCGGGCCTGCTCCTGCCGTCCCCCGCGCTGCCGGTCGAGCGTCCGCTGCAGCCACCTCCCGTACAGCCGGACCCCGTACGGCGCCGACAGCAGACCGATCGCGAGCGCGAACAGGCCCTGGATGCCGTGGACCGCCATCGCCGGCACGGAGGCCAGGCCGGAGCCGTCCTGCCAGTCGAGCAACGCCGCGGCCCCCGCCACCACCGCCACGCCACCACCGAAGACCGCCAGACCCAGCACCGGGAGGGTGAGCACCACGGCCAGCGCCCCGTTCACCACCATCGCCCTGACGTCCCGCCAGGTCGCCGCGTCACCCGCCACCGTCCGCACGTACAGCACCGCATCCGCACTCCAGCGGTTGCGGTGGTACGAACGCCCGGTCCACCAGTGCCCCCGCTCGTCCACGGTCGCCACCGGCACCCGCGCGTACGACACGGGGAGCTTGATCCCGTACCACTCCAGGGCGGCCCGCCGCGTCGACCGTGCGCTCAGCCGGGACCACGCGATCAACGCCACCGGCCACAGCAGCGCGCCGACGAACGCCCAGAAGACCTCCTGGAAGGTGTACCACTGGTCGTCGAGCAGGCGGGTGAGGCAGATCCCCAGCCAGACCAGCAGCACGAACGGGCCGGCCGCGGCCCGGACCGCCAGCAGCAGGCAGCGTCCCAACGCCTGGACCGCCCCTCCGAGCCACCCACGGAAGCGTTCCGCCGATCCCGTCACCGCGGTCATGCTCTGCGTCGCCATCCGTGTTCCCTCTCGCTCCACTGCCTCCGTACGGTCACCAGTCTGTCGGGACCGGCGGGTGGAAACACTGGCCCAGGGACCACGATCAAGGTGGTGCTAGGTCCACCCTCCGATTCACGGTCTTGCGACCGGGTCCGGAAATGCGAGAAGCCCCTCCGGGGAACCCGGAGGGGCTTCTACTGAAGAATTGTTCGGCGGCGTCCTACTCTCCCACAGGGTCCCCCCTGCA
>NZ_JBEZIR010000067.1:0-45347 GCF_040651175.1 Kitasatospora sp. NPDC048540 | reverse complement strand
TGGACGGCCGCCGGGCGCCTTCGCGGGGCTGACGGGCCCCGGGGCCCGCCCCGGGGTCAGCCGCGGCTGCCGACGGCGAAGCCGTACTGCCGGGGCCAGCGGCGCTCGGCGCCCAGGGCGCGGGCGGCGTCGTGCGCCCAGTACGGGTTGCGCAGCAGTTCGCGGCCGAGCATCACGGCGTCGGCGTGACCGTCGCGCAGGATCCGCTCGGCCTGCTCGGGCTCGGTGATCAGGCCGACGGCGCTGACCGGCAGCCCGGCCGCGGCCCGGATCCCGGCCGCGAAGGGCACCTGGTAGCCGGGGCCGGTGGTGATCTCGGCGTGCGGGGCGAGGCCGCCGCTGGAGACGTCGACCAGGTCGGCGCCGGCGGCGGCGAGCTCCTTGGCCAGCAGGACGCTCTCCTCCAGGGTCCAACTGGGCTCGCCGGGCAGCCAGTCGGTGGCGGACACCCGGAAGAACACCGGCAGCTCCTGCGGCCAGACGGCGCGCACCGCGGCGGTCACCTCCAGGGCGAGCCGGGCCCGCCCGGCGAAGGAGCCGCCGTAGCCGTCGGTGCGGTGGTTGGCCGCCGGGGACAGGAAGGAGTGGATCAGGTAGCCGTGCGCGCCGTGCACCTCGGCCACCCGGAAACCGGCGGCCAGCGCGCGCTCGGCGGCCCGGGCGAAGGACCGGACCACCTCGGCGATCTCCTCGACGGTCAGCTCGTGCGGCAGCGGGTGGGCGGCGAACGCGAGCGGGGACGGGCCGACCGGCTGCCAGCCGCCCTCGGCGGCGTCGAGCGGCGTGCCGCCGAGCCACGGCTGCCGGGAGCCCGCCTTCCGGCCGGCGTGGGCGAGCTGGATCGCCGGGACCGCGCCGTGGCCGGCGATCAGGGCGGCGACCCGGGCCAGCGCCTGCTGCTGCCGGTCGTTCCACAGCCCGAGGTCGTACGGGGAGATCCGGCCCTCGGGGCTCACGCCGGTGGCCTCGACCATCACCAGTCCGGTGCCGCCGGCGGCGCGGGAGCCGAGGTGGGCCAGGTGGAAGTCGGTGGCCACGGCCTCCTCGGGCCCCTCGGGGGCGGCGGAGTACATGCACATCGGCGACATCCAGACCCGGTTGGGAATGGTCAGCGAGCGCAGGGTGAGCGGCTCGAACAGGGCACTCATGCGGGTCCTCCGGAAGGCGGCGGGGTCACGGTGACGTTCGTACGATAGCCGCCGTACTACGAGAACTGTCAAACTACGAGAACTCTCGTACCATGAGGTGTGCACCAGACCACAGCGGAGACAGCGCCCGGGGCGGCGGAGGCGTGCACCACCCTGCCCGAGCCCGGCACCGACGAGATCCGGCTGGAGTGCGTGCTGCACGCGCTCGCCGACCCGGTCCGGCTGCGGATCGTGGCCGAGCTGGCCGCGCCGGGGGCCGCGCTGAACTGCCTCGCCATCGACCTGCCGGTGACCAAGTCCACCAGCACCCACCACTTCCGGGTGCTGCGCGAGGCCGGCGTGATCCGGCAGTGGCGCAAGGGCACCTCGAAGATGAACGCGCTGCGCCGGGACGACCTGGCCCGGCTGTACCCCGGCCTGCTGGAGAGCGTGGTCGCCGCCCTGGCCGCGCAGCGCGACGCCGCCCGGCCCTGAGGGGCCGGACGGTCAGTCCTCCCGACCCTCCTCGGCGGTGTGCGGGAGGTCGATGCCGTTGCGGGCGGCGATCCGCAGCAGGGCGGTGATCCGGCCCCGGTAGGCCTCCACCCCGTCCTCGTCCCCCTCGGCCCGCGCCTGCTCCAGCGCCCGGCGGGCCGATGCCAGCTGCTCGCGAAGCTCCACGCCGAAGTTCTCTGTCACGGCCGCCCTCCGGTGCCGATGTGGACGAAGACCCTCTGCTCGGGGAAGTTCCGCCCGGGCGTCCAGCATGGACGAATGCCGACAAATCATCAACCAGCTGCCGGTCCGACCTGCGCCACGCCCACGATGGAGTGATCCCTCCGCCGCGCGTCGGCCGCACCGGCCTCGCCGCGGGCCCGCCCGCGCCGGGCGCAACGCGCCCGTCACCGGAGTTGTCCGGGTGTTCATCCTTGATCGACAGATGGTCTATACCAATCCGGTAGCCTGACCTCGAGACGTCCCAATTCGACGGCTGTGGGGGCCCTATGACTGCCGATCACCTACCGGCGCCACCGACCGACCGCGAGCTCTACTGGTACTTCGGCCCACAGCGCCGCTGGGTACCGATCTGCTCCTCGCTCGCCTTCGTCTGCTCCGCGCTGACCATGGTGTCCTTCTCGCTGCGCACCGCCGCGCTCTGGCCGTTCCTGGCCGTGCTCGCGCTCAACCTGGTCGCCCTGGTGCTGTCCTGCGTCAACGGGCTGCGCGGGCGCCGCTTCACCCGCCGCTCGCACGAACTGCTGCTGGCCGCCTGGCGGCCCGCCACCGCCCCGGCCGTCGACCTCTACCTGCCGACCTGCGGCGAACCGCTGCCGGTGCTCGCCAACGCCTACCGCGCGGTCGCCGGCCTGCGCTGGCCCGGTGCGCTGACCGTCTGGGTGCTCGACGACGCGGACCGCCCCGAGGTGGCCGGCCTGGCCCGCGCCCACGGCTACCGGTACGTGGTGCGGCCCGACCGCGGCCACCTGAAGAAGGCCGGCAACCTCAACCACGCGCTCGGCCTCGGCGACGGCGAGTTCATCGCCATCCTGGACGCCGACTTCGCCCCCCGGCCCGACTTCCTGCACCACCTGGTGCCGTACCTGGCCGACCCCGGGGTCGGTATCGTGCAGAGCCCGCAGTGCTTCGACACCGACCCCTCGATGGGCTGGATCGAACGCGCCGCCGGGGCCGCCCAGGAGTGGTTCTTCCGCTGGATCCAGCCCTCCCGCGACGCCAGCGACGCGGCGATCTGCTGCGGCAGCAACGCCGTCTACCGGCGCGCCGCGATCGAGGCCGCCGGCGGCTTCGCCCGGCTCGACCACAGCGAGGACATGTACACCGGCCTCGCCCTGCACGGGCGCGGCTACCGCACCGTGTACGTGCCGGTGCTGGTCGCCAAGGGCACCTCCCCGGCGGGCCTCGCCCCCTTCGTCAACCAGCAGTACCGCTGGGCGATGGGCAACCTGCACCTGCTCGGCGGCTCCGAGCTGGCCCGGCTGGGACTGCCCTGGCGGATGCGGCTGTGCTACTACGAGGGCGTGGTCGGCTACCTGACCATGTTCGTCAACATCCTCACCGCCCCGCTGCCACCGCTGGTGATGCTGTTCTGGTTCCCCGGCCAGGTCCGGGCCTGGTACGCGCTGCCGCTGATCTCGCTGCTGTGGCTGTGGCACGTGCTGCTGCCCCGGGTCAGCCGGACCCGCTGGCGGATCGAGGTGATCCGGGCCAACACCCTGATGGCCTTCGCGGCCGGCGCCGCCCTGCTGCACACCCTGCGCGGGCGCAGCGCCGCCTGGGTACCCACCGGAGCGGGCCGGACCCGCCCCGGCGGGATGGCCCGGCGGGTGGTGCTGGTGACCATGCTCTGGACGGCCGGCGTCCTCGCGGCCACCGCCGTCGGCCTCGCCCTCGCCGTCGCCGCGTACGGCTGGTGGCCGACCTGGGGCCTCGGCCTGTACCTGCTGGTCCAGGCCCAGATCGGGCTGCCGCTGGTCCGCGACCTCGCCGTCGAACTGCGCGGCACGCAGCGCCCCGGCCGCGCCCGGCCCTCGATGCGCCCGCGCCGCTGGCCCGAGGCGCTGGCCGTGACCAGCTCGCTCGCCCTGACCGCACTGCTCGCCTCCGGCTGGGTGGCGCCGATGCTGCCCTGGCTGGGCTGAAAGGTCGTCACACCCGTGTCCATCAGCGCTGACCCCGACCAGCGGCCCGACCAGCGGCCCGACCAGCAGACCGACCCGCTCACCGTGCTCACCCCGCGGCCCGCCC
Organism: Kitasatospora sp. NPDC048540; assembly: GCF_040651175.1. Lineage (NCBI taxonomy): Bacteria > Bacillati > Actinomycetota > Actinomycetes > Kitasatosporales > Streptomycetaceae > Kitasatospora > Kitasatospora sp. NPDC048540. Next base: position 41,454 of record NZ_JBEZIR010000067.1, on the reverse strand, counting down.
CCGGCGAACGCCGCTTCCGCCCCGACCTGGAGGGGCTGCGCGCCGTCGCGGTCCTCGCCGTCCTCGGCTTCCACGCCGCCGTCCCCGGCCTGGCCGGCGGGTTCGTCGGCGTCGACGTCTTCTTCGTCCTGTCCGGCTACCTGATCACCGGCCTGCTGGTCCGGGAGGCCGCCGCCCACGGCCGGATCCACCTCGCCGAGTTCTTCTCCCGCCGGGCCCGCCGCCTGCTGCCGTCCGCCGCCCTGGTGCTGGCGGTGGTGGCGGTCGCCGGTGCCTGGCTGACCGTGCCGCTGCGCCGTACCGACCTGGAGCACGACGTGCTGGCGGCCGCCCTGTCGGTCGCCAACTGGCGCTTCATCGGCCTGCAGACCGACTACCTGGCCGCCGGGCGGGAACAGAGCCCGCTGCTGCACTTCTGGTCGCTGGCGGTGGAGGAGCAGTTCTACCTGGCGTGGGCGCCGCTGGTGGCCCTGGTGGTGCTGGTGACCGCCCGCCGCCGGCGGGCGCGGACACCGGTGCTCGGCCCGGTCCTGGGCGCCGTGACCGCTGGCCTGACCGCCGCCTCGTTCGCGCTGGCGCTGCACTGGACCGCCGGTTCGGTCTCCCTCGCCTACCTCGGCACCCCGTCCCGGGCCTGGCAGTTCGGGGCCGGCGCGCTGCTCGCGGTCGCGCCCTGGCACCGGCTGCGCGGGCCGCGCGCGGCCCGTGAACTGCTCGGCTGGGCCGGACTGGCCGCGATCGGCTGGTCCGTGCTGGGCTTCGACGCCGCCACCGCGTACCCGGGATGGGCCGCGCTGCTGCCCACGGCCGGCACGGCGGCGGTGATCCTGGCCGGGACCGCCGACCGGGACGGCCGCGGCCCGCACACCGTCGGGCGGCTGCTCGGCACCCGGGCGCCGCGGGCGCTCGGCCGGCTCTCGTACAACCTCTACCTGTGGCACTGGCCGGTGCTGGTGCTCGCCGAGGCCCGCTTCGGCGTGCTCGGCCGGCCCGTGCGGACGCTGCTGACCTGCGCCGCCGCGCTGCCCGCGTACGCGGCGATGCGCTGGGTGGAGCGGCCGCTGCGGCACAGCCGGGTGGTGGCGGAGCTGCCCAGGCGCGGGCTGTCGCTGGGCCTGACGGCCGTGGTGCTGCCGGTGGTGCTGGCGCTGGTGGTGGGGACCGGGACGCTGCGGGTGCTCGGCCCGGCCGGACCGGTGGACCTGGCCGGGCTGGCCGCCGGGAATCCCGACGGAACGTCACTGCTGCTGCCGGGCGGGGCCACCCGCGGCCCGGTGGTGCCCAACCCGGTGCAGGCCCGGCAGGACTTCCCGCCGGACGGTGCCTGCGAGGTGCCGCCGGCCGCCGTCACCAGCCCGGACTGCCGGTTCGGCGACCCGGCCGCGGCCGACCGGATCGTGCTGCTCGGCGACTCGCACGCCGGGCAGTGGTTCTCCCCGCTGCTCGGCATCGCGGCGCAGCGGCACTGGGCGCTGGAGGAGCTGGTCAAGCAGGGCTGCCCGCTGCCGCAGGTGCCGGTGGTCAACCCGCAGCTCGGCCGCGTCTACCAGGAGTGCGACCAGTGGCGGTCGGCCGCGCTGGAGCGGCTGCGCGGCGGGCCGAAGCCGAAGCTGATCGTGGTCGCCTCGCTGAACCGCTACACCGCGGACCGCGAGCAGTTGCTGCGCGGCTGGCAGCAGACCCTGGAGCCGCTGCGGGCGCTCGGCGTGCCGATCGTCTACCTCCAGGACACCCCGGTGCCGGGCCTGGACGTGCCCGCCTGCCTGTCCGGGCACACCGCGGATCCGGCGGCCTGCGGGTTCGCCCGCCCGGCGGGCCTGTGGCCGGACCCGCTGGCCGAGGCGGTGGCCGCCGGCTCGGTGCCGGGCGTGCGCAGCGTCTCCGTCAACCCGGTGCTGTGCCCGGGCTCGGGGCGCAGCTGCCCCGCGGTGCTGGACCGGGTGGTGCTGTACCGGGACGACGCGCACCTGACCAACACGGCGGCGGTGGTGCTGGCGCCGCGCTTGGAGCGGCTGCTCGTCGAGGCCGGGGTGCTCACCGGGGGCGGGGCGCCCGCGGGGGGCGCGGGCTGGACCGAGGTGCTGCGGGACGAGTTCGACGGCCCGGCCGGGCGCCGGCCCTCCGCGGACCTGTGGCAGTACGACCTCGGCACCTGCTACCCGGGCTGCCCGGCCGCCCAGTGGGGCACCGGCGAGGTCGAGACGATGACCGACTCGGCCGAGAACGTCCGGCTGGACGGCGCCGGCGCGCTGGAGATCCGGCCGACGCTGGCCGGCGGGCGGTGGAGTTCGGGCCGGATCGAGACCCGGCGCGCGGACCTGGCCGCGCCGCCCGGCGGTGTGCTGCGGATCGAGGCCTCGATCGCGCTGCCGGCGGTGGGCGGTCCGGCCGCCGGCGGGTACTGGCCGGCGTTCTGGACGCTGGGCGGCGCGCTGCGCGACGGGTACACGGGCTGGCCGGGCGTCGGCGAGCTGGACGTGCTGGAGGCGGTGGGCGGCCGGCCGTCGGTCTTCGGCACGCTGCACTGCGGTACGGCGCAGGGCGGGCCGTGCCGGGAGCCGGCGGGCCTCGGCTCGGGCCTTCGGCCGTGCGCGGACTGCTGGGGCGGCGGGTTCCACACGTACGCGGTGGAGGTCGACCGTTCGACGGCGCCGGAGCAGGTCCGCTGGTACCTGGACGGCGCCGAGTACCACCGGGTGACCGCCGATCAGGTCGGGGCCGAGGCCTGGGACCGGGCCGTGCACCACGGGATGTTCGTGGTGCTGGACGTGGCGGTGGGCGGCGGCCTGCCCGACGCGTACGGCGCCCCGCTCACCGCGGCGACCGAGCCGGGGCACCCGATGCGGGTGCGCTACGTGTCGGCGGCGACCCGGGGCTGAGGCACCCGTCATCGCCCGGACGGGCCGGCCCCGGGAGCAGCAGCCGCGGGGACCGGCCGGTCCGGGCAGCGGGCCGGGCGGGCGGTGCAGGCAGCGGGCCGGGCGGTGCAGGCAGCCCTCAGCACATGCACATCTGCTGACGTGGAGAAAGAGTGACTTATCGCCGGCTGATGCGCCGTGCACCGGTGGGATCCGGCCCGCCGGACCCCTCCGACCTGCGGCGATGGCGCGATCCGCACCCCGCCCGGAGGGCCGGAAACAGGCTGTTCGCCGTCGATCCGCCGGGTTAGGAATGGAAGCCCGGGGCCGCCCTCCCCCGCCCCGGACCGACCCGAACAGGAGCCCGCCACCCATGACCCGACTCCGTGCCGCCGCCGTCGTCCTCGGCGCCGCCGCCGCACTGACCGCCGTCCCGCTGTCCACCGCGCAGGCCGCTCCCGGCGACACCGCCACCCTCTGCTCGTCCTCGCTGACGCCGAGCGGCTGGGTCGACGTCCAGTGGTGGAACAGCTTCAGCTGCGGATCGACCTTCAGCCCCAACATCCGCAAGGTGCAGCAGCTCACCGGCTACGCCGCCGGGACCACCGTCACCGCCTGCGCCTCCAGCCTCCCGCCCGCCGGCTGGGTGGCGGTCTCCATCTCCTACAACAGCGGCTGCGTCTACGCGCCCAACCAGGGCTTCAACAAGAACTCCTGGCAGCTCAAGCAGCTCACCGGCTACCCGGTCGGCACGGTCGTCAACGCCTGCTCCTCGATGCTGCCGCCGGCCGGCTGGGTCTCGGTGGGCGAGTACTACGACGGCGGCTGCCAGCCCACCTCGACCCCGAGCACCGCCAAGAACGCCTGGCAGCTCAAGCGCGTCTCCTGAGCCGCCGTCACGGCCGCCGCCGGGCCTCCGGGCCGGGCCGACGCCCCGGCACAACGAGGCTTCTCCTCCCCGGAGTTGGGCACGGCGGGTGATAGCGTTCGGGCACGATGCACGTCTTCGAGCACGGCACTCGTCCACGCCCCGCCGCCCTCCGCCGGCCACCGCGGGAGGCCACCGGATGGCGGTGATCACCGGGCTGGCCACCCTGACGGCGTACGGGAGCGGACCCGAGCACCTCTGGACCGGCCTGCTGAGCGGCGAACCCGCGCTCTCCCCGGTCACCCGCTTCGAGGTCACCGGCCGCCGCGCCCGGTACGCGGCCACGCTGCCGGGCAGCCCCGACCTGACGGCGGAACTGGCCGCGCTGGTGGACCGGGCCTGCACCGGGGCCGGCCTGACCGGCGCCGAACGGGCCGTCACCCCACTGCTGCTGGCCCGCCACCTCACCACCGCCGTGGACCCGCCCACCGCCCCGCTCGCCGCCGACTGCGGCCTGCTCGGCCTCCAGCGGATCCACACCGGCGCCTGCGCCGCGGCCGCCTCGGCGGTCGCGGACGCCGCCGCCCAGCTCGCCCTCGGCGAACACCCGCGGCTGGTGGTGGCGGCCGGGCACCTGGTCACCGAGGACACGTTCGCCTCCTTCGACAGCTCCGGCGTGCTGGCGCCGGACGGAATCGCCCGCCCGTTCAGCACCGGACGGCGGGGACCGCTGCTCGGCGACGGCGCCGGGGCACTGGTCCTGGAGAGCCCGGCGGAGGCCCGCCGCCGCGGCGCCACCCCGCTGGCCCGGATCGCGGGCTGGGGCCAGGCCGGCGACGCCCACCACGTCGCACGACCGCACCCGGCCGGGCTCGGCACCGCGCGGGCCGTCGCCGCCGCCCTGCACCGGGCCGGCCTCGGCCCGGACGCGGTCGGCTACGTCAACGCGCACGGCACCGCCACACCGGCCTTCGACCCCAGCGAGGCCGCCGGACTGCACCGCGCCCTGGGACCGCACGCCGCGAGGGTCCCGGTCAGCTCCACCAAGCCCCTGCACGGCCACTGCCTGACCGCCGCCGGCATGGTCGAACTGGCGGTCTGCGCACTGGCCCTGCGGCACCGGCTGCTCCCGGTCAACGCCGGCCACCTGGGCCCCGACCCCGCCTGCCCGCTCACCCTGGTCCTCGGCCGGGCCCGGCCCACCCGGGCCCGGTACGCGCTCAGCCTCAGCGCCGGATTCGGCGGTACCTGCACCGCACTGCTGCTGGAGCGGGTGTGACCGGCCCCCCGCCGGGCCCCAAGCCCTGCCTCAAGCCCTGCCCCGCGCCCGGCCGCAGCCACGGGCCGCCCCGGCCGCCCGCCCCGCGGGTGCTGGCCGAGGCGCACTGGCCGCCGCCCGGGGCGCCCACGGCCCGCCCGGACCAGGGCAGGTTCCTGGTCTCCCGCTTCCCGCCGCTGGTCACGGCCGTCGCCGAGGACTGCCTGCGGGCCCGCTACGGCGAGCCGCCCGCACCGCCCGCCCGCGGCGAGCGGACCGCGGTCCTGCTGTCCTCGCTCCGCTCGGACCCGGCCACCGCCCACGCCGTCGCCCTGGCCCTGGCCCGCGGCGAACCGGTGGCCAAACCCCTGCTGTTCCAGTCCGCGCCGACGGCCGCACTCGGCCAGGTCGCCGCCCGCTGGGGGCTGGCCGGACCGATGCTCTCGATCACTCCAGTCGGCGACCGGCTCACCGACGGACTCACCCTCGCCGCACGGCTGTTGACGCTAGGCGAGGCGGCCGAGGTGCTGCTGGTCTGCGCCGACCTCGCCCACCCGGGGCAGCCGGGGGACACCGCCCATGCGCTGCTGCTCGCCCCCGGCGGCTGACCGGGCGGGCCCCGGACGGCGGACCTACCGTGGAGACATGGCCGAACCGACGGGCCACGGATGGTCGTGGCTGAGCTGGGACCGGATCAGTTCCGGTCCGGACGACGCCGAGCAGCGGGCCCTGCTGCTGCCCGGCGGCCTGTGCACCGCGGACGAGTACCGCGAGCTGATGGCCGAACCGGCACTCGCCGGGGTCCGCCTGACCGCCGTCACCCTCCCCGGGCACGGCGGCACTCCCCCGCCGCGCGACTGCGGCCTGGAGAACTACGCCCGCCTCGCCGCCGAGTGCGCGGCCGGCCTCGGCGCCGACGTCGTGGTGGGGCACAGCATGGGCGCCAACGTGGCGATCGAGATGGCCGCCTCCGGCCGCTTCCGCGGGCCGGTGATCCTGCTCGCCCCCAGCTTCTCCCGGCAGGACGAGAGCCGGTTCCTGCGCACCCTGGACCGGCTCGCGCTGGTGCTGGGCCACCTGCCGTACAGCGCGATGCTGAAGATCGTCGACGGCGCGGCCAAGGACAGCCCGCTGCCGCCGGACCGCAAGGCGGAACTGGTCGCGGACCTGCGCCGCAACGACCCCCGGGTGATGCGCCGCGTCCTGCGCGGCTACCTGGGGTACCTCGACCGGTACGGCTCGGTCGCGCCGCGGCTGCGCGGCGCGGACGGGCCGGCCTGGGTGGTGCACGGCGAGAGCGGCGACGGCGGCATCACCGCCGACGAACGCCGCCTGCTGCTCTCCCGGCCCGGGATCCGGGTCATCACCCTGCCCGGCGAGAGCTTCTTCACCCCCGCCGAGGAGCCCGCACTGGTCGCCTCGTACCTCACGGAGGCCCTGGCCGCGGCCCTGACCGCGGCCCGCGGCCCCGCGCCGGACGCCTGAACGGCGCGGTCGTCCGGCGCAGGTGCGCGGTGCGGGTGGGCGGTGCTCAGGCCTCCGCGGCGGCCGGGGCCTCGGCCGGACGCTTGAACATCCGGGTGGCGGTGATCTCGCCGTGGATCGCCGGACCGTCCGGGTCGGGCGCGGCGGGCAGGCCCGGACGCAGGTGCTCCTCGACCGAGATGTACTTCAGGCCGGCCCGCAGGTCGGCGTCGTTGCGCAGCCGGATCACCAGCGGGAACTCGGCCAGCGCGGTGGTGTCGAACAGTCCGGTGGTGTAGATCAGCTGCACACCGAGGGCGTCCGCGACCGCCCGCTGCAGCTCCAGCAGGTAGGTCGCGTTGGCCCGGCCGATCGGGTTGTCGAGGAACAGCGTGCCGGCGTGCCGCAGCTGGGACTGGCCGCGGTCGTTGGCGCGCAGCGCGGCCATCGTGCAGTACAGCGCGATGGCGGCGGTGAGCAGCTGGCCACCGGAGAAGACGTCGGACATCTGGCCGACACTGACCCGCTCGGCGCGCAGCACCGCGTCCGGCTTGAGGATCTCCACGCCGACCCCGCGCGGGCCGATCGCGGCGGCGACCCCGCGCAGCAGCAGTGACATGCCGTCCCGGCGCAGGTCGGAGTTCTTCTTGACGGCGGCCCGGGTGGCCTCGTCGATCACCTCGCCGAGCCGCTCGACCAGCACCGTGTGGTCCGGGTCCTCGAAGCGGATCCGCAGGAACTCCTGGCCGGACCACTCCCCGAGGCCCTCAGGCAGCCGGGACAGCCGCTGGGCGGCGCGCAGCGTGGCGAGCGAGGACTCGACCAGGCCGCGCAGCCGGTCGACGATGCTGCTGCGGTTGCGCTCCAGCTGGGCGAGCTCGTCGGTGAGCACCCGCAGCCGCGGGGCGAAGGCGGCGGCCCAGGCGGCGGCGTGGTCCGGCAGGGCGGCCGCCGGCAGCTCGCGGATCTGGTGCCGGGCGGGGGTGCGGACGGCCTCGTACCGGGCCGCGTTGGCGTGCCGCACCAGCGCGTCGGAGGCGTCGCGGACGGCGAGTTCGGCGCCGGTCAGGTCGGCGGCGGCGGTCCGCAGGGCGCGCCGGGTGTCCGTGGCGGCGGCGCGGGCGTCGGCGAGGCCGCCGAGGTAGGGCTCGGCGGGCTGCGGTTCGCCCTCCTCGGTGTGGTCGCGCAGGCCGTCCCTGAGCTGGGCGGCGAGCTCCTCGAAGTCGGTGGTGGCCGACTGGGCGGTCTCCAGGGTGCGCTGCAGGTCGGCGTGGACGGTCCGGGCCGCGTCGACCTGCTCGCGGCGCTCGGCGAGCAGCCCGGTGGCGGTGCGCAGCAGCAGCTGGGCGTGGTCGGGGTCGGTGGGGACCAGCTCGGCGGGCAGCTCGGTGTGGGACTCGCCGTCGGCGGGGGCGGAGCGTTCGGCCTCGCCGCGCAGCCGGCCGAGCTGCTCGCTGGCGGTGGCGGAGCGGGCCTCGATGGTGGCGACCAGTTCCTCGGCGCGCGCGGCGGCGGCCTGGCGGGCCGGGCCGTCGGCGCCGTCGGGGCTGGCGAGCAGCTCCTCGGCGCGGGTGCGGACCTTGTTGGTCAGCCGGTCGAGTTCGGCCGCGGCGGCGGCCTCGTCGCCCTCGGCGCGGGCCTGCTCGGCCCGCAGGTCGGCGCCGACGCCGACCTTCTCGTACAGCTGGGAGGCGGCCCGGTAGGCCTCGCGCAGGGCGGGCAGCGAGGCGGCCGGGGCGGCCTGCTCGGGGGCGTCCTCGGCGAGGCCGGCCAGCTCGGCGCGCTCGGCGCGCAGGGTCCGGGCGGTGCGGCGGGCGTCGTCGGCGGCGCGCTGGGCGGCCCGGCGGTCCTCGTCGCAGGTACGGGCGCGTTCGGCGCAGGTGGTGCGGCGGCGCTCGCACTCGGCGGCGTCGTCGGCGAGCTCGCGCTGCCGTCGGGTCCAGTTGGCGCGCTCGCGCAGCCGGAACGCGAGGCCCGCCAGGGCGTCGGCGGACCGGCGGGCCTGCTGGGCGGTCTCCCGGAGCTCCTCGTGGCGGGCGGCCGCGACGGCGTGGTCGGCCTCGGCCTCGGTGTGGTCGGCGCGCACGGTCGCGAGCCCGGCGGCGGCTGTCTCGGCCTGCTCGGCGGCCGCCCGGGCGGCGTCGGCGAGTTCCGCGAGCGTGCCGGGCGGGCACTGGATGTGCCAGGAGGCGAGCCGGGCGGCCAGCGCCCGGTCGCCGCCGAGCCGGGCGGCCAGCTCGCGGATGTGCTCCTCGCGGGCGGTGGCCCGGGTGCGCAGCTCGCGGCGCTCGTCGTCGGCGGCCCGTTCGTCGTGCATGGCCGGGTTCGGCGGGACCAGGAAGAAGGCCGGCTCGGCCTCGATCGGGGCGATCAGCGCGGCGGCGGTGCCGACCGCGACGGTGGAACGCGGGAGCAGCGCGGCGGCCTGCAGCGCGTCGCGGGCGCGCTCCAGCGAGGACGGGTCGGTGACCACCACGCCGTCGACCAGCTCGGGGCGGGCCGCCAGGATCGCCTCGTGGTCGCCCGGGTCGACGGACTGGGCGAGGTAGCGCCAGCCGGGCAGGGCGGGGATGCCGTGCTCTCCGAGGTACTCGACGGTGGCCAGCACGTCGGGCCCGGGCGGCAGCAGACCGCCGTCGCCGAGCGCGGCCAGGATGCGGGAGTCGTCGGCGGCGGCCGTGCGCAGGTCGAACAGGGTCCGCTCGGCGGTGGCGACCGCCTGGTCGAGCCGGTCGCGCAGGTCCTCGGCGTTGGCGTCGAGGATCCGCGGCGTCAGGAAGCCCTCCTGCTCGTCGCCGCCCTCCTGGTAGGGGCTGAGCGACAGCAGGTCGGCGAGCCGCGGCTCGGCGGCCAGCTGCGCGGCGGTGCGCTGCTCGGCGGCGAGGGCTCGTTCGGCGGCGGTGCGGGCGTCGGTGGCGCGGGCGGCGGCCAGCTCGGCGCGGGCCTCGGCGGCGGCGGCCTCCCGGACCCGGGCCGCGGACTGCTCGGCGGCGCTGCGGGCCTGGACGAGCGCCGCGGTGGCCGCCTTCTCGGCGTCCGAGGCGTGCAGGGCGGCGCGGGCCGGGTCCGGCTCCTGCGAACTGGGGTCGATCCAGCCGGCCTCCACGGCGGCCTGGGTCTCCTGCTCGACCTCGGCGAGGCGCTGGCGCAGGTGCTCCGCCTCGCTGCGGGCCTTCTGGGCGGCGGTCGCGGCGGCGGTCGCCTCGGCCTGCGCGGTGGAACCGTCCTCCTGGAGCTCGCCGGCCCGCAGCTCCTCCTGGTCGGCCCTGGTCTCGGCGGCGAGCGCGGCCGACTCCAGGGCCCGGGCCAGCGCACCGGCGGCCTGGGCGCGGGCGGCGAGGGCGGGTGCGGCGTCCAGCTCGGCCTCGCGGATCGCGACCGAGACCCGGGCCACCCGGTCGGCGGCGGCGCGCTGGCGCAGCACCGCCTCGGCGGCCTGCCAGGCGGAGTGCAGGGTACGGGCCTCGGTCAGCTCGCGGCGCAGTCCGGCGGCCTCGACGGTGGCGGCGGCCAGCCCCAGGGTGGCGTGCCGGTGGGTCAGCTCGGCGGTGATCAGCGAGTGCCGGGTGCGGTCCGCCTCGGCGGCGGTGACGGCGCCGGCGGCGGAGGCCACCTCGATCGCCAGGTCGTGCACCCGGTCCCGTTCGACGCCGGCCCGGGCGCCGAGCGCCTGGGCGAGCCGGCGGGTGCGGCGTTCGGCCGCGCGGTGCGTCTCGCGGACGCCTTCGCGGGCGGCCGTGGCCTCGACGATCCGCTGCAGCAGGTCGACCGAGCCGGCCGTGAAGTCCCGCTCGGCGGTGAGTTCGGCGCGGCGGCCCAGCTTGGCGGCGAACCCGTGCACCAGGTCGGCCAGGCCGTCGGTGTCGCGGGTGTCGGTGACGGCCCGCAGCAGCAGGTCGGTGAAGTCGGAGTCGTGCTTGACCGCGAACAGGCCGGCCGCCTCGCCCTCGTCCGCGTTCATCTCGCGCTGGTAGCGGAAGAGTTCGGGGTCCAGGCCGAGCTCGCCGAGGTGCTCGTTCCACCGGTCGTGGATGTCCTCGAAGACCAGGTCCAGGTGCGGATGGGTCTTGCCGGCCTCGGTGAGCGAGTCGCGGAACCCCTTCATGGTGCGGCGCCGGCCTCGGGCCTTGGTGTCCGGGCCGAGGCTCGGGCGCTCGGCCACCGGGAGGGAGTCGAGGGTGAGGCCGGGGCCGGGACGGAACGAGTACCAGGTCTCGGCGAACTTCCGCGGGTCGGAGGAGACCTGCCGCCCGCGCCACTCGCTGACCTTGCCGACCACGATCAGCTCACCGGTGACGGTGTGCTGCCACTCCAGGGCGACGTGCCCGCAGTCGTCCGCGAGCAGGAACTTGCGCAGCACGCCGGAGCTGGCGCCGCCGAGGGTGTTGCGGTGGCCGGGGAGCATCACCGAGAAGATCAGCTTGAGCAGGACGGACTTGCCGCCGCCGTTCTCCAGGAACAGCACGCCGGCGGGCGCCGGACGGCGCTGGGGGCCCTCGGGTTCCTCGCCGAACAGGCCGATCTGCTGCGGCCGGGGCTCGGCCACCGGCTCGCCGACACCGCGCAGGTCGAGCACCGTGTCGGCGTAGCGCGCACCGGCCGGTCCGATCGAGTACAGGCGGACCCGGTTGAGCTCGTACATGTGCGGCGGTTCTCCAGTGGGCGGGGGCGGGTAGCAGGGGCGCGGGCGCGCGGCCGGGCGGGCCGGGCCGGGGTCAGAGGGAGTGGAAGGGCAGGCCCGCGTCGGCGACCAGGTCGTCGGAGGTGTCCGGCGGGAGGAGGGTCGGGGTGCCGTCGGTCACCGGGACCACGCCCAGGTCGGTCAGCTCCGCCATCGCGGCGCTGGCGGCCAGGTCACGGACCTGGAGCTGGTAGCGGGCGGTGGTGCGGTACGTGCCGCCGGCGTCGTCCGAGGTCTTCTGCAGGAAGCCGGAGTCGACCAGGAACAGCACCGCCTTGGAGACGATGCCGATGGTGGAGCCGGACAGTCGGCGGGCGTCCTTGGTGGCGCCGGTCGCCGAACGGCGGGCCCACACCCGCCAGGCCGCCTCCAGCCCGGGCGCGTCGCTGGCCGGGTCGGAGTTGGCGCCCTCCGCCTCGGCCCGCTCCTCCAGGCGGCGGCACGCCTGGCGGACGAACGCGTCCACGCCGTTGACGGTGACCCGGCCGAGGTAGCCCTCGTCGGCGAGGTCCTCCGGGCGCGGGAAGGCGAGGGCGGCGACCGCCAGGTGGGCCAGGCCGTGCAGGAACCGGTCGGTGGACTCGGAGGCGGCACGGCGCGAGTAGTCGCCCATCCGGACCGCGAAGACCGAGTCCTCGGCGGCGGCGACGGCCATGCCGGCCCGGGGCGACACCTCCAGGACCACCAGGCCCATGCCGGTCGCGACGGCGTCCGCGAGGCGGGCGAAGCCCGGGTCCTCGCGGTGGCGGCGGACCAGCTCGGCGTACTCGGCGTCGCGGGCGGGCAGCAGCTTCGCCTGGAGGCCGAAGGAGACCAGGCGGGCGGCGTCGGTGACATCGGCCGGCGTGAGGGCGGCCGGGGCGGCCGGCTCGCTCTCGGAGGGCCAGGCCGTGTCGTGGGGGGTCATCACGGGCGGGGCTCCTTGGTGCGGGACGGACGGTACTCGGCGCGGACGGGGCGCACCCCTCCGAGGGGCGAACGACGGGCAGGCCGCTTCCCAGGGGCGCTGGGGGCACCCCCGGCCGGAGGCTGGGGGCGGAACTGCGCGAAACGGGAGGCTACGGAGCCGCACCGAGGTGCGTACGACACTCGGCACCCCGGAGCGGGGAGCACGGATGTGGTCGCCTCAGGACGGATGTCCGGTGCGGGTGGGGGTGGCTGTTCGCGCAGTTCCCCGCGCCCCTGGGTGAGTGCCATCCGGGGACGGAGGGCAGGTGCGGCAGGTAGGGGTGGCTGTTCGCGCAGTTCCCCGCGCCCCTGGGAAAGCAGTCCCCCGCGCCCCGGGGAAGGGGGTGTGGGCATCAGGTGGCCTCCTTGCGGTCGGCGGCCATGCCGGCTGCGTCGAGGAGGGCGCTGCCCACGATGAGGTCGGCGCCGCCGAATTCGGGGTCGTCGAGGCGGGTGCCGTCGTCGACGGCGAACAGGAGGCGTTCCTCGCCCTGGCGGTAGGCGGTGCCGACCGGCGGGCTGGCGGCGTGGACGGCGAGCAGGGCGACCAGGTACGGGAGGTCGGGGTCCTGGCGGCGGGCGTCGGCGAGCAGGCCGGAGAGCCGGCGGGGGGCGTCGGCGGGGAGATCGAGCAGTTCGAGGGCGGATTCGAGCTGGGCCTCGGAGAAGCGGCTGTCGTCCGGGGTGGCGACCAGGTCGGGTTCGGGGAGCTCGGCGCCCAGGTGTTCGCGTTCGACGGGCGGGGTGAGCAGCAGGTCGACCAGGTCGGTGACGCGGACCGAGACGGGCGTGCGCAGTCCGGCGCCGCGGGCGAAGAAGGCGTCGGTGGGCCCGGTGGCCCGGCCGACGGGGAGTTCCAGGAGCGGGGCGAGCAGGTGCCCGTACAGGTCGATGCCGCTGCGGGCGCCGGGCGTGGCGAAGGCCTGCCGGTCCTGTTCGGCGCGGAACAGCGGGCCGGCCTCGAGGAGGCGGGTCTGCAGCTGGGTGTGGCGGCGGATGCAGTCCTTGACGATGTCGACCAGTTCGGCGGCGCGGCGCTTGTGCTCGGGCTCCTCGGTCTCGTCGCGGGCCTTGCGGATGTTGGTGAGGATCGCGTTCTCGTGGCGGTAGCGGTCCGCGATGTGGTCGAGCGCCTCGTCGATCAGGTCGGGGACGGTCTCCATCCAGTCGACCGCGCGGACGTTGCGCCGGGTGGCCTCCAGGGCGCGGCGCAGCGTCTCGGCGTACTGGACGGTGCGGTAGCGGGCCTGCTCGGCGGCGAGCTGGGCGTCGGCGAGGCGGCCGCGGCGGATCAGTACCTCGAGTTTGACCTCGGCGGCGATCTGGGCGGAGGTGACGTCGGTGTCGAGGGCGCCGACCAGGACGTTGACGGCCTCGTCGGTGGTGCGCAGGTAGACGCCGCCGTCGGGGCCGGGTACTTCCTCGATCAGTTTGAAGTCGTAGTCGCGCCGGACGTAGCCGCCGTCCGGGTCGAAGGTGCCGTAGACGGCGCGGAAGCCGCGGTCGACGCTGCCGACGTTGATCAGGGACTCGAGCACCCAGCGGGCGACCCGCTCGTGCTCGGCGGCGGCCCGGCGCGGGTTCTGCGCCGCGATCCGGGGCAGCAGGCGGCCGAGCACTATGTCCCGGTCGGCGCCGGTGTCGAAGTCCATGTTGAGGGTGACGAGGTCGATGGCGGCGAGGCCGACCTCGGCCATGCTGTACGAGCCGTACTCGCCGGCCAGGTTGACCTTCCGGCTGTCGAGGTCGTGCAGCGGCGCGGTGCAGGCCAGCGCCTTGAGCCTGCGGGCGAGGCCCTCGTCGGCGGCGGGTCCGGGCGCGGGCCGGGCGGCTGCGGCGGCGGGCCGGAGCAGCTGGTCTGCGGGCTGGTCTGCGATGGCGGTCACGGTGGACAAGATTAGAGGTTCGCACCGACACATCCGAAACGAGCGCTGATGTGCCGGTTCCGCCCCGCCCGAAGCCGTGTTGAACGTGTTCAATTTTGTGTCTAGAGTCGGTTCCGCGCAGGTCGGGACCGGATCCCGGGCTGCCGCTCGACATGGGGGCGTGCGAAATGACCGACAACCCGGACAGGATCCGCCGGAGCGTCCGGTGCTGGCTGTGGATCTTCATCGTCTGCCTGGCGCTGAGCGGACTGACCGCTTTCCCGCTGGAGTCGGAGACCCGCTGGGCGGCCGACCTGATCGGCGGCAGCGCGGTGGGCGACCACTTCCCGGCCCTGGCCGGCTGGAGCGAACGGGTCCGCGAGGGCGTGGCCGACACCAACCAGCGCTACCCGTTCCTGGCGTACGGGACCGACTGGCTGGCCTTCGCCCACCTGGTGATCGCGGTGGCCTTCTGGGGTCCGCTGCGGGACCCGGTGCGCAACGTCTGGGTGATCCGCTGGGCGATGATCGCCTGCGCCGGGGTCATCCCGCTGGCGCTGATCTGCGGTCCGCTCCGCGGCATCCCGCTGTACTGGCGATTCGTCGACATGTCGTTCGGGGTGATCGGTGTGATCCCGCTGCTGATCGTGGACCGCGGGATCCGGCGGCTGGAGTGGGCCGAGGCGGTCCGCACCCGCCCGCTCGACCTGACCGCCTGACCGGCCGCTCCGCCCGCCCGGCCCGCCCGCGGACGCCCGGTGCCGGGTGGCGTCGGGTGGCACCGGACGGCGGGTGCGCAGGGGAGGGCGTGCGCCACGGCGCGCGCCCTCCGGCGTCCGGACCCGCTGGTACCCCCGCGGAAACGATCAGGCCCTACGATCACCCTCAGGAGCTGCTGGGAGGCGGGAACTGGCGTGGCCGAGACGGTGATCGATCTCAACGCGGACCTCGGTGAGGGGTTCGGGCGGTGGACCCTGACGGACGACGAGGCGCTGCTGTCGGTGGTGACCAGCGCCAACGTCGCCTGCGGCTTCCACGCCGGGGATCCCTCGACCATGCGCCGGGTGTGCGCGCTGGCCGCCGAGCGCGGGGTGCGGATCGGCGCCCAGGTGTCGTACCGCGATCTGGCCGGTTTCGGGCGCCGCGCGATGGACGTGCCGCCGGAGGAACTGGCCGACGAGATCGCGTACCAGATCGGCGCACTCCAGGTGTTCGCCCGCGCGGCCGGCTCCCGGGTCTCGTACGTCAAACCGCACGGCGCCCTCTACAACCGGGTGGTGCAGGACAACGAGCAGGCCGAGGCCGTGGTCTCCGGCGTCCTGCGGGCGGGGGCGGTCTGCGACGGTCCGCTGCCGGTGCTGGGGTTGCCGGGCTCGCGGCTGCTCGCCGTGGCGGAAGGGGTCGGACTGCCCGTGGTGACCGAGGCCTTCGCCGACCGGGCGTACACCTGGGCGGGCACCCTGGTGCCCCGGCGCGACCCGGAGGCCGTGGTGCACGACCCGGAGGCGGTGATCGCACGGGCGGTGAGCATCGCGCGGGACGGCGAGGTCACGGCGGTCGGCGGCGAACTGGTGGACGTCGAGGCGCGTTCGCTGTGCGTGCACGGGGACACCCCCGGCGCCGCGCAGCTGGCCTGGCGGGTGCGCGGGGCACTGGCCTCGGCCGGGGTGCGGGTGGAGGCGTTCGTCTGATGGCCGGTCATCCGGCCGTCCGGCTGGTCGGCGAGGACGCGCTGCTGGTGGAGGTCGGGTCGGCCGAACAGGTCGCCGCGCTGTACGCCCTGCTGACCGCCCGCCGGGCCGACCTGCCGCCGATCACGGAGATCATCCCGGCGGCCCGGACCGTCCTGCTGGACGGGGTCGCCGACCGGGCCGCGCTGGCCCGGCTGCTGACGGGCTGGGAGCTCCCCGAACACCCGCCCGCGGCAGGTCCGTCGGTGGAGCTGGCGACCCGCTACGACGGCGCCGACCTGGCGGAGGTCGCGGCGCTGTGGGGGGTGTCGCCCGAGGCGGCGGTCCGGATCCACAGCGAGCCCGAGTACCGGGTGGCGTTCTGCGGCTTCGCCCCCGGCTTCGGCTACCTGACCGGCCTCCCGGAGCGGTGGCAGGTGCCCCGGCGGGCCACCCCGCGAAGCTCCGTCCCGGCGGGCTCGGTCGCCCTGGCCGGGACGTACACCGGCGTGTATCCCCGCTCCTCCCCCGGCGGCTGGCAGTTGCTCGGCCGGACCGAGGCCGTGCTGTGGGACCTCGGACGGGAGCCGGCGGCGCTGCTCGCACCGGGCGTCCGGGTGCGGTTCACCCCGGTGGTGGGGCATGGCTGAACGGGCGGCGGCGGCCCGGCCCGCGGCCGTACCGGAGGACGTACGGGCCGGGGCCGGACTCGAGGTGGTGCGGCCCGGCCCGCTGACCACCGTTCAGGACCTGGGCCGGCGCGGCGTCGCGCACCTCGGGGTGCCGCGCGCCGGGGCGCTCGACGAGCCCGCCCTGCGCGCCGCCAATCGGCTGGTCGGCAACCCCGACGGCGCGGCGGCGCTGGAGACCACCCTCGGCGGGGTCGCGTTGCGGGCCCTCGCGCCGGTCCTGGTGGCCGTCACCGGAGCGCCGGCGCCGGTGACCGTCGACGGCCGGCCGGCGGGCTGGGGCACCGCCGTACGGGTCCCGGCCGGCGCGGTGGTCGAGGTCGGCGCGGCCACCCACGGGGTGCGCGGCTACCTGGCGGTGGCGGGCGGCCTCGCGGTACCGCCGGTGCTGGGCAGCCGTTCGGCCGACCTGCTGTCCGGGCTCGGGCCCGCACCGCTGGCGGCCGGGGACCGGCTGCCGGTCGGCGCCGCGCCCGCCGGGCCGCGCGCCGCGCTGGTGCCGCTGCCCGCTCCCCCGGCCGAACTCGTGCTGCGGCTGCGGCTCGGACCGCACGCCGACTGGTTCAGCGGCGTGGCGGCGCTGGCCCGCGACACCTACCGGGTCGCCGCCGCCAGCAACCGGGTGGCGCTGCGCACCGAGGGCCCGGCCGTCGGCCGCGCCCGGGCCGGCGAACTGCCGAGCGCCGGGCTGGTCCTGGGCGCCGTCCAGGTGCCGCCGGACGGCCAGCCGGTGATCTTCCTCGCCGACCACCCCACCACCGGCGGCTACCCCGTGGTCGGGGTGGTCCCGGCCGCCGACCTCCCACCGGCCGCCCAGGCCCGCCCGGGCACCCCGCTGCGCTTCTTGCTGCTGCCCGGCTGACCCTCCGCCGGCCGGAACCGTCTGCGCATTCCCGCCGTCCCCCTCCGGGACGACGGAGTGAGGGGGGGGAACGTGCGCCAGGCACAGCGGACCGGGCCGGGCAGCGGGCAGCGGGGCGCGCCGCGACGACCGTCCGCAGCCCGGCGGGTAGCACCAAGGCCCAGGCGATGAGGTACCGGACCACCCACACGGCGCACCCCCGAGGCCGACGCCCATTCACCTCAGTCCGTCGGCGCGGGATTTGCGTCCGCAAGAGCTGAGACCGTCAGGGCGTGGCCGCCGGGTTCACCCGCGGACCTCCCGGGGCGCGGGGGAGCTCATGGGGCGGCAGGTGGTACGCCCCCGCCCGTTCACGGCCCGGCGCGGGGAGCCCGCGTCAGCAGCGCACCAGCAGGACCGACACCACGGTGCAGGTGGCGGCGGCGGTGTCGTTGGCGGCGGTCGGGTCCGCCGGGGCGGAGGCGGTGCGGGTGGCGGTGGTGGTGACCGGGCCGAGGCCGAGCAGGCCGACCGCGCTGCGGAAGGTCCAGGTGGCGGTGGTGCCGTTGGCGAGCGCCCCGGCCGAGCAGGTGACGGTACGGCCTGAGGTGGTGCACCCCGCGCTGAGGTCGGTGGCGGTGGCGCCGGGCGGCAGGGTCGCCGTGACGGTGGCCGAAGCGGCCGCCTGCGGACCGTTGTTGCGGGCGGTCAGGGTGTAGCCGATGGCACCGGGGAGCAGGGCGGGGGCCTGGGCGGTCAGACCGACCGCGAGGTCGGCGCGGGGCGGGGTGAGCGGCCGGGGTACGAAGGCCACCCCCGAGGGGAGGCTGCCGACGGCCGTGCTGGTGGTGGCGAGCCCGGTGCCGGTGTCGACCACGCCGAGGCTGTTCCCGCCGGCCGAGGTGACGTAGAGGAAGCCGCCGGACGGGCTGACCGCGACCGCGGCGGGGGCCGGCCCCACGGCGATGGTGCCGGTGACGGCGTTGGTGGCGGTGTCGATCACGGACAGGGTGTTGTCCGAGAGGTTGGCGACGTACGCCCGGGTGCCGGCCGGGTTGACGGCCACCGAGTGCGGGATCCGGCCGACCGGGACGGTGGCGGTCACCGTGTTGGTGGCGGTGTCGACCACGGACACCGTGGCGGCGTAGGAGTTGGCCACGTACACCCGGGTGCCGGCCGGGTTGACCGCCGCCGCGACCGGGCCGGAGCCGACCCGGACGGTGGCCGTGACCGCACCCGCGCCCGTGTCGACCACCGAGAGGGTGTCCCCGCCGGCGTCGGCCGTGTAGGCGCGGGCGGCGGCGGGTGCGAGGACGACGGCGTTGGGGTTGCGGCCGACCGGGACGGTCGCGGAGACGGTGGCGGTGGCGGTGTCGATCACCGAGACCGAGTCGCCGCCCGCGTTGGCGACGTACGCCCGGGTGCCGGCCGCGTCGACGGCGACCCCGCTCGGGAACTGCCCGACCGGGACGGTGGCGGTGACGGCGCCCGCCGCGGTGTCGATCACCGAGACGGTCCCGCTGCGGAGGTTGGCCACATAGGCCTTGGTCCCGGCCGGGCCGAGGGCGACACCGTCGGGGCCGGCGCCCACCGGGACGGTGGCGATCACCCCGTGGGTGGTCGCGTCGACCACCGAGACGGTGTCGTCGTCGGTGTTGACCACGTAGGCGCGGTCGGTGAGGGCGGTGACGGCGTGCGCGGTCCCGGTGCCGGGACCGGCCACCGCCAGTAAGCCGACGGCGGCGGCGACCAGGGCCGACCACCCGGCACGGGGGCGGACGGCGCGGGGGCGAGGGCGCGACATGCGGTACTCCTTCTCGACGGCATCGCACGGGTCACGGTGGAACCGTTCGGCGCGGGCGTCCGACGGACCGGGCGGGGGGCCCGGCACCGTCGGGGCACGCGTGGACGGGCCAACGTGGACGGGCGCGCGGAGGCAGGCGTGCGGAGGCAGAGGTGCGGAGAGCGGAGATGCAGGAGCGGAGGTGCGGGGACGGGCGTACGGAAGCGGCCGTGCCCCGGGCGATGAGCGGGCCCACACCCCGGCGCGGTCGCGACGAGTAGCAACCTAGAGGCGCTGAGTGATCGGCACAAGAGCGGGTCCGGGGTGCCACCGGTCCGGGTGACACGCGGCCGAGCAGCCGTCAGGGGGTTTACCTGCGCGGGGACTTCACTGCGCCAGGTACCCGCCGTCCACGGGAAGCACCACGCCGGTCACGAACGAAGCCTCGTCCGACGCCAGGAACAGGATCGCCCGGGCCACCTCCTCGGGCTCGCCCAGCCTGCCGAGCGGGTGCTGCCGCACGATCGCGTCCAGGTACTCCTGACCGCCGGGCTCCTGCGGCAGCCGGCGGACCCGGTCGGTCCTGATCGTACCGGGGGCGACCGCGTTGACCCGGATGCCGCTGCCCGCCCACTCCACCGCGAGGTGCTTGGTCAGCCCGGAGGCGACGAACTTGGCCGGTCCGTAAGCCGCTTGGCCGGACTGGCCGGCCAGCCCGGAGATGGAGGAGAGGCAGACGATCGAGCCGCGGCCGACCGGCGCCATGTGCTCGATCGCGTACTTGCAGGTGAGGAACATCCCGCGGCCGTCGACGGCCATCACCCGGTCCCAGTCCTCGGGGGTGGCGTCCAGCACGTTCTGCAGCGGCAGGATGCCGGCGTTGGCGACCAGCACGTCGATGCCGCCGTACCCGGCCACCGCCTCCTCGACCATCCGCCGGGCGTCGGCCGGGACCGAGACGTCGCCGACCACCGCGCGGACCTCGGCGCCGTCGGCCGCCAGCGCGGCGCGGAGCACCTCCAGGGCCGCCGCGTCGATGTCGGTGACCACCAGCCGGGCGCCCTCGGCGGCGAACAGCTCCGCGGTCGCCCGGCCGATGCCCAGCGCGGCACCCGTCACCACCGCGGACCTGCCCGCCAGCCGCCCGCCCGTCGATCCCGTCATCCGCCCGCTCCCGTCCGTGGATCCGGCCCGTCCGGGCCCCTGCGGGCCCGCCCGGCCCTCCGGACCAGGGTGGCCCGACCGGCCGCCGGGACGCCGAAGGCGCGACGGCCGGACCGCCGCCGGGACCGAACTGCCCGGTCCGTACGGAATCTTGATCAGCTCGCAAGTTCCCGGCCATCTCGGCGGATTATCGTCACAACCCGCGCCGCAGGGTGCTCGGCGCCGTCCACCGCGTCCCGCCCGGGTGCCGGAGCGGCCACGGCCACCGCGACGAGGAGCTGGACCGACAATGCGCAACCGCCGACCGACCGTCCCGGCCGGTGCCCGGTGATCGACTGGTTCCACGGGGCCGTGCTCGGCCTGGTCCAGGGACTCACCGAGTTCCTGCCGATCTCCTCCAGCGCCCACCTGCGGGTCTTCTCCGCGCTGCTCGGCTGGGACGACCCGGGGGCCGCGTTCACCGCGGTCACCCAGCTCGGCACCGAGTCGGCGGTACTGATCTACTTCCGCCGGGACATCGCGGCGATCGTCTCCACCTGGGCCCGTTCACTGGTCCGGCCCGCGCTGCGGCAGGATCCGAACGCCCGGCTGGGCTGGTTCGTGATCGTGGGGACGCTGCCGATCGGCCTGCTCGGCGCGGCGTTCCAGACCACCATCGAGTCCTCGCTGCGCGACCTGCGGGTGATCGGCACCACCCTGATCGTGTTCGGGCTGATCCTGGCCGTCGCCGACCGCAGCCGCGCCATCCGGCACGCCCGCCCGATCAGCGCCCTCACCCTGCCGCACGCCATCGGCTACGGCCTCGCCCAGTCGCTGGCGCTGATCCCGGGGGTGTCCCGGTCCGGCGGCACCATCAGCGCCGGCCTGCTGCTCGGCTACAGCCGGGAGGCCGCCGCCCGGTACTCGTTCCTGCTGGCCGTGCCCGCGGTGCTGGCCTCCGGCACGCTCGAGCTGTTCAAGATCGGCGAGGGCCCGGCGCCCGCCTGGGGACCGACGATCCTCGCCACGCTGATCGCCTTCGCGATCGGCTACGCGGCCATCGCCTGGTTCCTGAAGTACATCTCCCACCACAGCTTCATGCCGTTCGTGGTCTACCGGGTCCTGCTCGGCGTGGTGCTGATCGCCCTGGTCTCCACGGGGTACCTGGCCCCGGACGCCGGTACGACCGGCTAGGCACCCACCGGCGACCGGCCCGGCACCCCGCGCGTCACCGGCCGGGAACCGAGGGCGCGGTTCACCGGTCCGGAGCCGCGTGCGGACGGGCGGGAGCGTGCCTCCCCCGCCCCCCGGCGCCCGGCGGCCGCTCAGCCGCGTGCGGCCCCGCGGCGCCGCACGTACCAGCCGGCCGCCGCCACCAGCACCACCGCGACCACACCGATCACCAGGGTGGTGACCCCGGCCGAGCCCTGCTTCCCGCTCTGCGCCTCGGCGGTCGGCGACGCCTGGACGGGCGCCGGTGCGGGGCCGGAGGCGGTGGCGCCCGCCCCGGCCGGGCTCGGCGTCGTGGCGGCCGGCGTCGCGGCCGGTGTCGAGGGGCCCGGGGCCGGGGCGCCCGGCTGCGCGACGGCGCCCGGCGCGGCGGCGGTCAGCTTCAGCACCGGCGCGGGGTGGGCCGGCTGCGCGCCGCCCTGCGGGAGCTCGATCCAGCGGTCGACCTGGCCGTCGGTGTACGTCACCAGTGACTTGAAGGCCAGCTCCGGGGCGTCCGGCAGCTGCCGGACCTTGATCTTGTACTCGGCGTCGGCGCCGGGGGCCAGCGCCGGGCCCGCCACCGTGTAGCCGTCCTCGGTCGGGCTCAGGGTCCAGCCGCTCGGCCCGTCCGCGAGGCTCACGTCGCCGGGCATCAGACCGGACGGGAGCACCACCCGGACCTCCTTGATCCCCGCCGACGTCGACTCGCCCTCCGCGGAGAAGGCGACCACGGCGCCGACCGCGAGGGCCTGCGGCGTCGGCGACTCGACCTCGACGTGCGCCGACGCGGGACCGGCCAGGGCCAGGGAGCCCAGCAGGACGGCGGTCGGCAGGGCTGCGCGGGCGAGCAGGCGGGAACGGTTCATGTCCGGAACTCTCCAGGTCGGGGCCGACGGGGCAGCTCCATGATGCCCGACGGTCCGGCGCCGGCCGGCATCTGCGGGACGACCCCGGTCGGCGCCGCCCTCCCGCCGCCGACCGGCCGGTCGGCCTTCGGCCCTGGCCGGCGGGCGGCCGGCCGGGACCCGGGGCCGTCAGGTGAGGTCGCGGGCCGTCAGCCGGCCGCGCACGGCGGCGTGCACCTCGGCCTCCTCGGCCGGATCCGCGGCGAGCCGCCGCAGCCGCTCCAGCACCCGGACGTCCCCGGTGGTGGTGACATGACGGGCCGCCAGCTCGCGGGTGGCCTCCTCGCAGTCCCACAGGCACTCGACCGCGGGGCCCTCGCCGAAGTGCGCGTCGGTGACCGCGAGCGCCCGGGCGGCCCGGCCCCGCAGCTCGGAGGAGACGGCCTCACCGTAGACGTGGCGCAGCGCGGGGACGGCGCCGGCGGCGGCCAGCCGCCCCGCACCGTCGACCAGGGACGCCAGTCCGGTGCCGGTGACCCCGCGCACCGAGATCCAGCGGCGCAGCGCGGCGACCACCAGCGGGCCGTCGGCGGCCTCGCCGGCGTCGGCGAGCAGCTGGCAGGCGGCCTCGCCGAGGGCGCTGTCCGCACCGCCGGTGGCCGGGTCGGCCCAGCGGCGGGCGTGGGCCAGCGCCTCGGGGCCGCGCATCCGGCCGAGCACCTCCAGGGCGGCCGCGACCACCCGCTGGTCGACGTCGGCGGCGGCGGCCTCGATCAGTTCGGCGGCGGCCGGGTCGCGCTGTTCCACGAGGTGACGCAGGACGGCGGTGCGGGCGCCGGGTCCGCCGGTGCGGGCGGCGGCCAGCAGGGCCGGGCGGTCCTCCGGGCGCACCACGGCGGTCAGGCAGCGGGCCGCGGCGGCGGCGCGGCGGGCGGGCGCCTCGGGGTCGTCACTGGCGGGGTCGGCCTGGTCGGCCCAGGCGAGCACGTCGGCGGTGCTCCAGCCCGGGGTGACCACGCCGCGGCGCATCTGGCGCTGCCACAGGTCGAACGGGGACTGCTCGCTCGCCGCCGCGATCCGGGGGTGGTGGGCGGCCCACAGCCGCCAGGGCCGGGGCTCGTACGCGGCGCGGACGGCGGCCCTCAGCAGGGCGTCGCCCTCGGGGCCGTCGGGGAATCTGCGCAGCACGGAGGGGGCGAGCGCGAGCAGCGAACGGTCGTCGTCGCGCAGCGCGAGCTCGTCGAGCGCCCAGGCCCAGTTGACGCCGACGGCGACGTAGCCGCGCAGCAGGTCCAGGGCGTCCCGGCGGCCGTAGGCGGCGAGGTGGCCGAGGACCGCGAGGGCGAGGCCGGTACGGGCGTCGTCCCGGTCGATGCCGTCCTCGACGGAGTGCAGGTGCAGCTCGACGCCGGTGAGCGGCGCCTCCAGCTCCATGTAGAGGCGCGCGTAGTAGAGGGAGCGGTTCTCGATCTGCCAGTCGGCGCGGGGGTCCTCGGTGACGCACTGCTCGAGGGCGGCGATCGCCTCGTCGCGGTCGGCGGCCAGGGCATGCAGCTGCCCGTCACCGCGGCCTCGCTGGAGGAGGCCGAGGAGGCTGGCACTGGGCGCTATCACTGGCTCGAACATGAGGTCAGCATCCGTTGCGGCGGTCGTCGAGGCAACGGGATTTCCGTCGCCGGGGTCGGTTGGTCCTGCTCAGGCGCCCGGGCGCCGGAATCACCGAAGGCTACCGCCTGGGGGGCACATCCGCACACAGGGCGACTCAAAACGGCCAGGCCCGGGCGGGTCCGCGCCCGTTCCGCCCGGTGCCGCGCGGCGGGCGGCCACGGGTCCGCGGCGGGCCCGCGCCCGGGCCCGGGGCCGCCCTCCCGGCGGCCGCGCGGCCCCTCACCCGGCGTGCCCGGACCGGGACGCTTCGTGCCGGTACCGTCCGCGTCGGCCCGGCCCGGCGGACCACCGGTCCGGGTCAGACCGCCAGACGCCGTTCGGGCAGCACGGCGTCGATCTCGGCCCGCAATTCGGCCACCTCGGGCAGGCCCTGGTAGCGGCCGGCCAGCCGGTACATCTCGCGCAGCCGGTCCCAGGTGCGCAGCGAGGAGGTCTGGCTGATCGCCGCCAGCGCCAGCTTCGCCTGGACCAGGGCCGCGTCCGGTTCGCCGGAGATCCAGTACACCGAGGCCAGGGTGATCCGGTCGAGCAGCGCGGAGCGCTCCCGGCCGGAGCCGGCCCGCAGGTCGATGGCGCGGCCGGCGTGCACCTCGGCCAGCCGGGCCGCGCCCGGGTCGTGCTCGGCGAGGGTCCGGTACACCAGGGCCTGCATGCCGTGCAGTTCGGCTTCGTCGAACAGCTGCATCCAGCTCGGCGGGGCCTCCTGGGGTTCCTGGACGAACAGGTCCTCGGCCTCGCCGAGCACCCGCCGGGTCGCCTCCGCGCGGCCGAGCGAGGCCTGCGCCCAGGCCTCCACGGTGTGCAGCATGGCGCGGGTCCGGGGCTGTGCCCGCTCCCCGGTGCTGGAACGGGCGAGCTGCATCAGCTCGAGGGCGTCGTCGGCCCGGCCGAGGTGGAGCATCTGGCGGGCCGCCCGGGAGATCGCCTCGCCGGCCCGGGGGCGGTCGTCGGCCTCCTTGGCGGCCTGCGCTGCGATCACGAAGTAGCGCTGGGCGGTGGGTTCCAGGCCCACGTCGTGGGACATCCAGCCGGCCAGGACGGCCAGGTTGGCGGCCACCGTCCAGAGTCTGCGCTCCAGCACGGGGTGGTGCCGGTGGGTCAGCAGGCCGCCGACCTCGTTCAGCTGGCCGACCACGGCCTTGCGCTGGAGTCCGCCGCCGCGGGAGGCGTCCCAGGCCCGGAACACCTCGACGGAGCGTTCGAGCGCGGTCACCTCCTCGGCGCCGACCGGGCCGGCGTCGTACACGTCGACCACCGGCCGCGGGCCGCCCTGGGTGAGCACCTGCCGGGGGCCCGGCCGGTCGGCCGCGTACGCCACGTCGCCGCTGTTCAGCCAGTCGTGGAGGTTGTCTGCGATGGCTGCGCCTGCCGCGAGCGCGGCGCCCGCGCCCACCAGACCGCGTCGGTTCAGCATGAGGTCCATTCCCGTGAACTCGGTGAGGACCGCAGCCGTCCGATCCGGCTCCCAGGCTCGTTCCGACGCGGCAGTCGAGCCCGACCTGGTGGGCCGGTGTCGTTCCAGACCTAAGTCCTCAGTGGTGACGACACGGCCGAGCCGCTCCGTGAACACGGCGGCCAGCACCCTGGGCACCGGATCGCGGGGGATCTCCCCCTGCTCGATCCAGCGCCGCACCCGCGAGGTGTCGGTGGACAGCTGCTGCTGTCCCATCGCCGCACCGCGCCGGTTGACCAGCCTCGCCAGTTCGCCCTTGGACCATCCGGTCAGGGCGAAGAGGTCGGCCAGTCGGCTGTTCGGCCCCTTGCTCACGTGAAGCCCCCAGGTTCCTCGGCTGATTTCGACACTAATGGCTCTGTCATGTGCCACGCGACCATTCGCCAGGCTTCGCCAGGGTCCGCCACATGGTGTACCAGTGGTGATCGGGTGTCAGGTAGGAGTGCGCCACCTCGACCTCGCGTCGAGGGGCCCGGGATCCGGGCCGGGACTGCACCGACGGGCCGTCAACACCCGTGCGGGGGCGTCGTCCCAAGGGGTGGCGCGGCCGGGTGGCGCGGGGGCGTCGGGCACGGCACGGCAGATCGGGACGGCCGCATTTCCCCAGGGTGCGGCGGACCCGGACAGGCCGGCTCCGCGCCCGACGCCCGCACTCCACCCCGGCCGGCCCCCGGCGGAACCAGGAACCGCCGGGACGTCCACCGCCGTCGGCCAGGAAGGGACCCTCACCAGCCCATGTACTCCTCCGCCAGCACCGGCGCCCGCCCGTCGAATCCCACCCAACTCGACGGCGGCGCACCGCGTCACCCCGCCGGCCAGCCCCGTCCCGGGCTGCGGCCGCCCACGGCTGCGGGCGGCCGGCCGGCTCCCCGCGGCGGCGAGCTGCGCGATCCCCGCGCGCTCGGCGGCCGCACCGCGCTGCTGCCGCGGCAGGCCGAGCCGGTCGGCCACCGGGCCGCCGCCGGACGGCTGCTGAACTCCCGTACCCCCGAGGGCTTCGTCGACCGGGTCGACCCCGCCGCGCTGCAGACCCCGGCCGTGCGCGCCGCGCTCGCCAACATCTCGCGGATATGTCCCGCCTTCCTCCCCCGCCAGGTGCTCCGGGAGGGCAGCCGCCACATCCTCGTCGCCGGCACCATCGGCCGCGCCCCCGTGGTCGCCAAGTGCCTGGCCCCGCAGGCGCTGCGCGGCCCGCAGAGCGAGCAGCTGGTGGAGCGCTTCCACCACGAGATCGCGGTCTACCGGGCCTTCGTCCGGCACCGCCCGCCGGTCCGGCTGCCCCGGCTGGTCGCCGCCGACCAGGACCGCTGCGTGCTGGTCCTGGAGCGGGTACCCGGCCGCCCGGCCGCCCGGGAGCGGCATCCGGTAAACGCGCCCACCCCGGGCGAGGTCAGGGCCGTGCTCGGCGCGGTGCGCACGCTCAACCTGTGGCGGCCGCCGACCGACGTGTTCGGCAAGCCGCTCGACTACCAGCTCGAGGTGGCCCGCTACCACTCGGTCGGCCAGCTCACCGACCGCGACGCGGGTGACCTGCGCCAGCTGCTGCACGGCCTGGCGCACGTCCCCTGGCAGCTGTGCCACGGCGACGCACTGCTCGGCAACCTGCTGCTGGCCCCGTCCGGGCCGGTGCTGGTCGACTGGGAGGAGGCCGGCTGGTACCTGCCCGGGTACGACCTCGCGGTGCTCTGGAGCGTGCTCTCCGGGGACTCCGCGGCCCGCCGCCAGATCAGCCAACTCGCCCAGTCGGGCGGCACCCTGGCCCGGGACGCGTTCCTGGTCAACCTGGTCACGGTGCTGATGCGGGAGATCCGGCTGCACGACGTGCCGGGCGCCGGCGAGGAGCAGCGGATCATGATCCGCCGGCTGTACGACGACGCGGCGCTGGCCCGGCGCGCGGTCCGCGCGGCCGTCGGCACCCGCTGACGGAACGGCCCGCCGCGGCGCGGCGGGCCGCAGCCGGTCGGGGAAGGTCGGAGCCGGTCGGAGCCGGCCGGGGAAGGTCGGAGCCGGTCCTTACCGGGCCGGGCGGTCGAGGGCCGCCCGGCCGATCGCGTCGAGCACCAGCTCGTCCGCCGGGAAGTAGGTGCGGCCGCCGAGGACGTCCCGCAGGTACCGCTCCAGCGGGTGACGCCGGCTCAGGCCGGGGTTCCCGGTGAGCGAGACCGCCTGCTGGACGGCGGTGGTGACGGCCCGGTTGACCAGCAGCTGGGCCGCGCCGGTCCGGGTGACCGCCTCGGGTTCGTTCCGGTCGATCCCGGCGGCCAGGCCGTGCACGAGTTCCTCGGCGCCGATCAGGGCGGCCGCGATCTCGCCGAGCGCGGTCCGGTACCGCGGCAGGGTGGCCAGCGGTTCGGTGAGATTGGCCGGAGTGCGCTGCTGGAGGAACCTCACCAGCCACTCCTGCGCCGCCCGCGCCACCCCGAGTTGGACGGCGCACAGCGCCAGGTCGTGCCAGGCCCGGGTGGTCCCGTCGGCCGCCTGCTCCGCCGCGGAGGCGGCGCCGGGGACGGTCAGCCGCAGCGCGCCCTCGGGTGCCACCCGGACCCCGTCCAGCACCACGTCGTGGCCGGCGCTGGCCCGCAGGCCGAGCTGGTCCCAGGTCGGGTCGATCTCGACGCCTTCGCTGTCGCCGCGCACCAGGAAGGCACCGACCCTCGGCACCTCCTCCTCGGTCCGGGCCCAGACCGCCATCCAGGCGAGCGCCTCGGCGCCCGCGCAGTCCGACTTACGGCCCGTCAGCAGCCAGGCCCCGCCGTCCCATCGGGCGACGGTGGCGGGCAGCGGGCCGGCCCCGCCGGGCTCCGCGCGCAGCGTGTTGACCAGGGCCGGTCCGCGCCGGGACTCCGTCAGGAAACGGCGGTAGCCGGCCGTGGGCCAGGCCCCGGTCCTGGCCTGCTCGGCGTGCTGGAGCAGGGTGAAGGCGGTGAGCACGGCGACCGAGGCGTCCCCCCGGCCGAGCTGGGCGAGCACCCGGACGGTGTCCAGCAGCGTGCCGCCGGGGCCGCCGAAGCGCCGGCCGACGGTCAGGGTGAGCAGTCCGGCCTCGTGCACGGCCTCGATCCCCTGGTAGGGGAAGGTCCCGTCGCGGTCGTGCTCCTCGGCCCGGGCGGCCAGCAGGTCCACCACCCGGGGCAGCCGGCCCAGCGCTTCGGTGACGGCGGTGCGGTCCTCGGCGGTGGGGCCGGCGGTCTGGGTCATGAGCGGGTGCCTCCGGGCGGCAGCGTGGGATGCGGCATGGTGCGGGTGGCACGCGGACGGGCGTGCGCCGACGGGATGCGGCACCCCGGGCCCCGGGGCGGGGAGTGGACGGCCGACCGGCCGACCGGGTGCCGGCGGCGGAGCGTCGGGCTCCGCCTCAGCGGCCCGGACACGACGCGCCGGCGGTGCGCCGCAGGTCGACATGCCTGCGACGGGTCAGCAGCGGGAGGCGACGTGACATGGTCGTGACTGTACGAAGGGCTGATCGATACCGTCAAGCCAGGTCGGAACGGTCACCGGGCCCCGCAGGCCCGGGCGGGCCGGCCCTGCTCGAGGACTCGGCCCGGCCCTGCTCGAGGGCTCGGTTCAGCCCTGCTTGAACATGTCGGCCGGCAGCGGCTTGAGCAGCTGGTAGAGGTCGTCCGAAATCGGCCGGTCCCAGGAGGCGATGGTGACCTGGACGCCGTCGTTGCGGCCGAACTGGGAGCAGAACACCCGCTCCTCGGAGACCTTGACCTTCTTCACGATCAGCAGGTCGTCGCCGAGCATGACCGGGAAGTCCTCGGCCGAGACCAGCTCGACCGGCTCCTCGTGCTCGAGCGCCGCCAGCAGCTGGCGGACCTCGAACGGGACGCCGTCCTCGGACTCGCGGGCCGGGGAGGTCTCCGGCAGGTTGCCGATGAACATCGCGGGGCCTCTGCCGCCGAGCAGGTCGTACCGGAGGAAGATCCCCTGGCAGGAGCCGTCCGTGCCGGTCATCACCATGGCCCCGAAGTGGCCGGGCCAGTCGCCCGGGTCCATCGCGAGCACGTCGAAGTCCGGGCCGGCGGGCGAGCCGGAGCGACGGCGGAGAAATGACATGACACCATCGTACGTGCCCGCGACCGGCCGACCTGCGACCGGGGGGTGATCAGGCCGAGATCTACGCTCAGGGACCAATGTTGACTCTGAGCAACCGTCCGGGCTACGTTCGGTTCAGCACGACAGCCGCTGTGGGCTCGGTCCACCGGGGGGCGGCTTGTCCCAGCGCGCCTTTTTGCGCGTCCCTTCGCTGTGTGCATCGTCGTGCGGACCACCTGCTCGGCCAGCTACACCTGCCCCACTTCACCGGAGTCGGCCACGGAACCCCCGACCGGCACCGGCGGACACAACTCCACAGACCAGGTTCGCGGGGCCCCGGCCTGTCGCATCCGCGGACCTTGCCCGGGACACCGCCGCGTGGGGGCGTGCGGATCCCGGGCGAGGCACCGACTTCCGAGTAGCTCTCGGCGGGCGGGGCCGTCCTCCCGGCGACTGCCGGCCCTCTGGTGGGGCCGGGACCGGCAACGCACCTCGGTGCGGTTGGGGAACACACACGGGAGGAGTTCGTCATCGGCGCCGATGACGGGCAACACAGCGGGCGCCGTGCCATTACCGCGTGGGGGCGGTGGGCACGGCGTCTGCCTGCTCTTACTGTGATCCGATGCTTGTCGAACAGTCAACAAGAACCGGTCCATCAGAATTCATTTGTGACCTCCCCGGACCCCGAACCGACACCGACGGTTCAGTCGGGTGCAGCGGACGGCACCCCGGGGGTGCGGCGGTGCCGCGCCCCCGCCGCCGGGCACCGGCTCAGGTGAGGTCGAACTCGCCGTCCCGGGCCCCGAGGACGAAGGCCCGCCACTCGGCCGGGGTGAAGATCAGTGCGGGGCCGTCCGGGTCCCGGCCGTCGCGCATCGCGATGTAGCCCTCCACGAAGGCGATCTGGACCTCGCCGCCGCCGGGGACGGACCCCTGGCTGCTGGAGAGCCACTCGGCCCCGGTCAGGTCCAGCACCGGCTTGCCGGCCTCCGCCAGGACCCCGGTACCGCTGCTCTCGACACTCGTACTCATGCCGTGCTCCTCCCGATCCGTCCGAAGGGCCCAGCGTAGCCAGGCGGGTGGCGGCCGGCGGGGGATCGTGCGGACTTCCCGACCGGTGCGGGCCATTAACCGGTGATCCGCACCCGCCGGGGTGTCGTGTTGTGCTATGCGGCGACCCGGCGAGTTTCGGCCCCTCGGGCGCGCTCGGCTGCGAGAGTGGTGCTCCGGCGCGATGCCGGGCCCGTCCGGGCCCCCGCGCGCCGCACCCACGGCGCGCACGCCGTCCCGATGCCCCGTGCGCCGTACGAGCACCAGGACGACCAGGCCGCACGACCCAGGGAGCCGCCGATGCACCGCCGGGATGCCGCGAGCGCCGATGTCATCCCCATTTCCGACGCACCGTCCGCGCCGGGCGCACCCGCGGACCCGCGGACGGCCACCGTGCCGCGCCCGTCCCGGCCGACCGGGCTCGGCCGGGTCGGCGTGGTGCTGGTCTCGCACAGCGAGGAACTGGCCCTCGCCGTACGGGCGCTGGCGCTGGCCCTGGCCGACAACGGCGACCCGGCGCCGGTCGCCGCGACCGGCGGCAGCCTCGGCGACGGTCCGGGCACGAGTGCCGTGCTGATCGCCTCGGCCGCCCGGCGGGTCGACCAGGGACACGGGGTGGCCGTGCTGTGCGACCTCGGCACTGCGGTCTCCACCGTGCTGGCGCTGCTCTCGGAGGCGGACGAGCACGGGCTGCCGTTCCCGGTCCGGTTCGCCGACGCGCCGTTCGTGGAGGGAGCGGTCGCCGCGGTGGTCACCGCGACCGCCGGCGGCGACCTGTCCGCCGTGCTGGACGCCGCCGAGGAGACCTACCGGCAGCACAAGCTCTGAGCCCGCCGGGCGCAAACTCTCAGGTGGGAAAGGGCAATTGTGGCGAGAACGCCCACGCCGCAGGGTGCTCCGTCGCTAGCATCGGGCCAGTGCGCGGAGCTGGGGAGGCTCCGCCGATCTGTGGGGGGAGTCCCAGCCATGCGCGTGGTCGTGACCGGCGGGGCAGGATTCATCGGAGCCAACCTGGCCCGGGCGCTGCTGGCCCGTCCGGAGGTGTCCGAGGTCCGGGTCGTGGACAACTTCGTCACCGGCCGGAAGGCCAACCTGGAGGGGGTCGACGTGACCCTGCTCGAAGGCACCATCCTGGACCGCGACCTGCTCGACACCGCTCTGACCGGCGCCGACGCCGTGGTGCACCTGGCCGCGCTGCCGTCGGTGCCACGCTCGATCGCCGATCCACTGGCCAGCCACCACGCCAACGCCACCGGCACCCTCGAGGTGCTGGAGGCCGCCCGCCGGGCCGGCGGGCCGTACGTGGTGGCCGCCTCGTCGTCCTCGGTCTACGGCGCCAACCGGGAGCTGCCCAAGCGCGAGACCATGCGCACCGCCCCGATGAGCCCGTACGCGGTCAGCAAGCTGGCCTCCGAGTCCTACCTGGCGGCCTATCACCACTGTTACGGCCTGGGCGTGCTGCCGCTGCGCTTCTTCAACGTCTTCGGGCCGCTGCAGCCGGCCGGACACGCGTACGCGGCCGTGGTGCCCGCCTTCCTGGACGCGGCGCTGGCCGGGCGGCCGCTGACCGTGCACGGGGACGGCGGGCAGAGCCGGGACTTCACCTACGTCGGCACGGTCACCCAGGTGATCACCGAGGCGGTGGTGCGGCGGGTGGTCCACCCGGACCCGGTCAACCTGGCCTTCGGCACCCGGACCAGCCTGCTGGAACTGATCACCGAGCTGGGCTCGGTGCTCGGCGCCGACCTGGCCGCCGAGCACGTCGGCCCCCGGCCGGGGGACGTCCGCGACTCGCAGGCCGACAACGCCCGGCTGCGGGAGCTCTTCCCCGAGGTGGTGCCGGTGCCGCTGCGCGAGGGCCTGGAGCGCACCGCCGCCTGGTTCCGCACGCTCTGACGGACGGTCCGACGGACGCTTTGGCGGACGATCCGACCGGCACCCGGGCCCGCGCTCAGGCCGGCCGGCCGCCGAAGGAGAACACGGCCTCGCCCTTGAACTCGAGGGCGAGGCCGACCCGCCGGGCGGTGTACGCGTCCAGCTCGGGCAGGGCGTCCCGGGTGAACCAGCCGACCGCCAGCGACTCGTCGTCGTTCACCCGGGCCTCGCCCGAGCGGTAACGGCAGCGGAAGGTCAGGTCCAGGTACTGCGCCTGGTCGCCGTTCGGGTAGTGGATCATCGGCGAGGTCGAGACCATGGTCAGCGCCTCGGGCTCGACCAGCACACCGGTCTCCTCCAGGCACTCGCGCACCACCCCGTCCGCCGGCTCCTCGCCCGGGTCGAGGATGCCGCCGACCAGGGCCCAGCGGCCGTCGTCGGCGCGGCGCCCGAGCAGCAGCCGCCCATCGTCGTCCAGGACGACGGCGGCGACGCCGGGGAGCCAGAGCGGGCGGGTGCCGACGAGGGCGCGGAGTTCGGCGAGGAACGCGGGGATGGCCATGGGACCCGAGCCTATCGGGCGTCGGACCGCCGCAGCTGCCGCGCGGGGGTGCCCACCACCACGGTGTCGGCCGCCACGTCACGGGTGACCACCGCGGCCGCCCCCACGAACGCCCCCCGGCCCACCTTGCGGCCCTGCAGCACCACCGCGTTGCTGCCCACCGTGGTGTCGTCCTCCAGCAGCACCGAACCGGACACGTTGCCGCCCGGATACACCGTCACCCGCTCGCCGAGCACGCTGTCGTGGCCGACCGTGGCGTTGTAGTGCACCTGGCTGTGGGCACCGAGCCGGACACCGCTGGAGACGTACGCGCCCCCCATCACCAAGCAGCCCGGGCCCAGCTCGGTCTCCGGGGCGATCAGCGCCCGCGGGTGCACCAGGGTGGTGGCGGCCCCGCCGAGGCCGTCCAGCAGCGCGGCCAGCCTGCGACGGACCGCGGGGTCGGCGATCCCGACCAGGTAGCGCGCGCCCGCCGGGAGCCGGTCCGGGGCCAGCACCGGCAGGCCGCGGACGGTACCGCCGTGGGCGCGGTCGTCCAGGAAGCCGGCCACCGGTACCCCGGCTGCCAGCGCCGTGTCGAGCGCCTCCCGGCCGACCCCGCCGGCTCCCGCGATCCACAACGACTCGGTCAACACTGCCTCCAGGGCGCTCGGGTGGGGAGAGGGGAAGGGCCGGGGTCCGCGGTACGGACCCCGGCCCCCGGGTACTGCACGGACCGCACGCTAGCCGGTTCAGCCCTTCAGGAGGCTTCCTCGACCGCCACCACCGGCTGCCCGGCGAGCCGCGGCCCGGTCGCCTGCCGCGGCAGCACGACCCGCTGGACCGGCAGTTCGGACGGCGCCGGGAAGCCCGGGTTGACCCCGCCGGCCGCGGTGATGCCCTGCGGGCGCAGCAGCTGCTTGGCCGTCAGCGCGAGGATCCGCAGGTCGAGCAGGGCCGAGCGGTTGGCGATGTACCACAGGTCCAGCTCGATCCGCTCGGGCCAGCTGATCGAGTTGCGGCCGCGGACCTGGGCCCAGCCGGTGAGACCGGGCCGCATGGCGAGCCGGCCGCGCTGGCGGGCCGAGTAGTGGACGACCTGCTCGGGCAGGGTCGGCCGGGGGCCGATGATGCCCATGTCGCCGCGGGCCACGTTCCACAGCTGCGGCAACTCGTCCAGACTGGTCTTGCGGAGCAGGGCACCCAGCCGGGTGATCCGGGGGGCGTCCTCCTCCTCGGCGAAACGTTTGTCCCGCATGGTACGGAACTTGAGGATCGAGAACTCCCTCCCGTCCCGCCCGGTCCGGGTCTGACGGAAGATCACCGGTCCGCCCATGGTGCAGCGGATCAGCAGTGCGATCACCAGGCCGAGCGGGAGCGCGACCACCCCGGCCAGCGCGGCGACGGCAAGGTCCCCCCCTCGCCGGATTCCTCCCCCAACAGGCATGACTCCCCCAACTTTCGTGGTGCGACGGGTGTGCGGCTCAGCCGACCAACCAGGGCAGACCGCGCGCCCTGGCCACGGCCGCATAGGTCTCCAGCGAGACCCGGGCGACCGCCCGCTGGTCGAACTGCGCCAGGGCACGGCGACGGGCCGCCGTCCCCAACTGCTCACGCAGGGCCGGCTCGGTGAGGAGCCGGTCCAGCGCCGTGGTGAGGGCCCCGGCGTCGCCGGGTGGTGCGAGCAGCAGGTGCTCACCGTCGGTGCCGATCTCCCGGCAGCCGCGGATGTCACTGAGCACCATCGGCAGACCGCTGGCGGCGGCCTCCATGGCGGAGCGGGAGAACCCCTCCCGGTAGGAGGGGAGTACGAAGACGTCCAGGGCGGCGTACAGCTCGGGCATGTCGCTGCGGCTGCCCAGGAACTCGACGCCGCCGGCGGCGGGGTCGTCGCCGAGCGCGTCGGGCTTGTCCGGGTCCTCGGGGCCGATCCAGACGAACCTGGCCTTCCCGGCCAGCGCCCGGGCCGCCCCGGCGTACTCCCGGATGCCCTTCTCGGCGACCCGGCGGCCGACCCCGCCGACCAGCAGCTCGTCCTCGCCGACGCCGAGCGCCGACCGGATCCGGGCCCGGTCGGCCGGGTCCGCGGTGAACCGGGAGAGGTCGACGCCGTTGCCCACCACCCGGGAACGCCTGCCGGGGACGGCCCGCGCCAGCGTGGTGCGGTCCTCGCCGTTCTGGTACAGCTCGGCGTGCGAGAAGCGGGCCGCGAAGGCCTCCGCCCCCAGCACGAACGCCCGCTTCGCCAGCGGGTCGTGGGCCTGCGCCCACAGGCCGTGGCAGGTGTTGACCACCACCGGCACCCCGGCCGCCCGGCCCAGCACCCGCCCGAGCACACCGGTCTTCGGGTTGTGGGTGTGCAGCACGTCGGGCCGGATCCGGCGCAGCACGGCCAGCAGCTCCCGGCCGGCGGCCGCGTCGGCCCGCGGCTCCCAGGAGCGGGTGAGCGCGTGCAGCGGCTCGTGCCGGACGCCGATCGCCTCCAGCTGCGGCACGTACGGCCCGGGGGCGCTGATGCCGTAGGTCTCGAATCCGGCCTCCAGGTCGACCTTGAGCTCGGTGGCCAGCAGCAGTTGGAGGCTCATGTCGACGGTGGTCAGGTGGGCGACCCGCAGCGGCCGCCCGCCGGGGCCGCGCAGCCGCGGGGCGGCCGGCCCGGACCTAGGGGACTCGGGTGCGAGGGGCTCAGGCACGGGCGCCCACCGCCTTCGCGGTGGCGACGATCCGGGCGTAGGCCCGCTCCGGGATCAGCCGGCCGTAGAACTTGGCGCGGAAGAAGTCGATCGGGTCGGTCCGGCGGACCGGGACCCGGCAGAACCGGGCCGGGTCGAAACCGGGCAGGTTGCGCCCGACCTGGCCGGTGGCGGCCGTCCGGAACCGGGCCCGCAGCGCCGCCTCCATGTGCGGGACGGTGACGCCCCAGGTGTACGCGAAGTGCCGCGGCCTGGTGCCCAGGTGCTCCTCGACGTCGTCGTTGCAGCCGTCCAGCTCGGCCAGCGTGAGCAGCTCCGGACGGGCGTGGGTGCGGGTGTGGTTGGCGACCGTGCACAGGCCCGAGTCGGTCATCTCCCTCAGCTGCTCCCAGCTGAGGCCGCGGCCGCTCTCGCCCTTGGCGGTGGAGCCCTCCCAGCGCATCTCGCCGCCGACCTGACCGCTGGTCAGGTAGACGGTGAAGGGCAGCGCCCGCTCCTTGAGCAGCGGCCAGGCGTTCTCGTGGACGTCCGCGAAGCCGTCGTCGAAGGTGAGGACGGTACTGGGGGTGCGGCGGCCGGCCCGCAGCCGGTCGGTGGCCTCGTCCAGCGAGACCACCCGGCCGGGCGGCAGCTCGGCGAGCAGATCGGCCTGGGCGGTGAAGTCGGCGGTGGTGACGTCGAGTTCGTCGCCGGTGCCGCCGCCGATCCGGTGGTAGATGAGGACCGTGGCGCCCTCCCCCGGGGCCCGGCCCGCGGCCCGCGCGAGCTGCTGCTTGACCTGCGCCCTGATGCCTGCGGCTGCCGCGGGCGCGGCGGTGGTGCCCATCGTTACCCCCTCTGCGGCACCCTCCCCGGCGCCGGCCAGCGGACTCTCGCCCGGCCCCAGCGGACGCTGGAGACCGGCGGGACCCACAGTAGGGGGAAATATGGGGCTGCTGCCCGGGAAATGTGAAAGAAGAGGGTAGGTAGGCCGAAAATCAGGCGGTCCGACCGGTCATGTCCGGATTCTGAACGTTTGCGAACGGACGGCCGACGGTCGGTGAACCGGCGGTGCGGCGACCGCCCTGCAGCGGGGTCCCGCGCCCGTCCCGCACCCGTGCTACGACGGGGTCCCGCCCGGCGGCCGGAACCTCGCCAGCACCACCCTGGCCAGCAGCAACAGCCCGGCCGCCAGGCAGCCGGCCACCGCCATCACCCAGGCCGGCCCCCCACTGTCCGGGACCACCACGGCCACCAGGATGCCGAACGCGACGCACGCCGCCCCGGCGAAGGCCAGCAGCCACTGGTGCTGGCGGTGCACCCGCCCGGTGACGGAGCGGTGACTTCCGGTATCTGCCATGCCATCAACGGTAACCCGACGCCGGAGCAGCGGCACAGCGGTCGGAATGCGCCCCGGAACGCGCCCCGAAGAAGCCGGAAGCGCCCCCGCGAAAAGTCGCCGTCCGCCGTACAACCATCTCGGTACGTCGGTGGTCTCCACTACATTGAGCGATCCAGGAGCCGTCCGTGGCATGGGTTGGGAGTCCCCGCCACGGACCGGATCAACCCGGGGGCGGAGCCGCCGCGCCCGGGGTCGGAGGCCGGGCTCCGCCTTCCGACGGTACCGCCACGCCGCACCGGCGACCGAGGGGGGAACCGTGCCGCACTCCGAGACCACGACCATCACCACCCCACCGCCCACAGCCGTCACCGCACCGGCCGCAGCTGCCGTAGCCGTAGCCACATCCGCAGCCGTAGCCGCACCGGGACCGTCCGGTACGACCGCGCGGAGCGCCGACGGCCGCGGCAGCTGGCTCAGGTTCTCCCCGGCCCAGCCGCTGTTCCGGGCCCGCGCCGCCCAGCGGCTCGCCGTCCTCGCCTACCACGGCGTGACCGACCCGCGCTCGTTCGGCGCCCAGCTCGACCGGCTCCGGCGGCTGGCGACCCCGGTCTCGCTGACCGCCGTCGAGCAGGCGGTGGCACAGGGCCGTCCGCTCCCGCCGCGCAGCGTCCTGATCACCTTCGACGACACCGACCGGTCCGTACTCACCCACGCACTGCCCGCGCTCGCGGTCCGGCGGATCCCCGCCGCCGCGTTCGTGATCGCCGAGCTGATCGGCACCGACCAGCCGTTCTGGTGGCACGAGGCGGCGTTCCTGGCGCGCAACGGCGGCCGCTCCCGCCTGGTCCCCACCGGCAGGCCCGCCGAACTACTGGCCCGGCTCAAGGCCCTGCCCGACCCGGACCGCCGGCGCAGCCTGCACGAACTGCGGGTCAGCGCCCACCGCCGGCCGCCCCGCCAGGAGCAGCTCACCCCGGAGGACCTGCGCGCCCTGCAGGCCGACGGCGTCTCGATCGGCAACCACACCCTCGGCCACCCCTCGCTCGGACGCTGCGACGACGCGACCGTGCACTCCGAGATCGCCGGCGCCCACCTGGCGCTCGGCAAGTGGCTCGGCGAACCGCCCACCGCCTTCGCCTACCCGGACGGGGGGTACGACCCGCGGGCCGACGCGGTCCTGCGGCAGCTCGGGTACCGCCTCGGCTTCCTCTCCGACCACCGCCTCGGCCCCCGGCTGCCCGCCCACCCGCTGCGGATCAGCCGCCTCCAGGTCGACTCCACCACCGGCACCCGCAGATTCGACACCATCCTGTCCGGACTCGAACCGGCACTCCAGCGCTGGCGCGGCGTAGCCGTCTAGGCCTTCGCCAGGGGCGCTGGGGGCACCCCCCAGGGGCGCGGGGAACTGCGCGCAGCGGAAGGCACACCGAGCAGCACCCGACCACCGTCGGCCGGCACAGCCCTGCCCCTCCCGCCCCTCGCGCAGTTCCCCGCGCCCCAAAGAACAACCCCCGCCCCTCGCGCAGTTCCCCGCGCCCCCAAAGAACACCCCCCGGGCACCCCCCAAATAGAACAACCCCCCCCGGGAGGCGCCCGTCTAGGGGGTGAGGAGGCGGGTGCGGAGGGTGGTGATCAGGGCGGGGTCGGCGTCGAGGTGGTCGGTGGCGTAGGTGGTGGCGGAGCCGTAGGTGGTGGTGAGGTCGGCGAGGAAGCTGGTCATGATGGCGGCGGGGGCGCGGCCGTAGTCGGGCCAGCTGAGGGTGGCGCCGGGGTTGCGGGTGTGCCAGTCGGCGACGAACCGGTCGGTGGCGAGGCCGGTGAGGGCGAAGTCGGTGGTGATCTGGTCCTCGTCGACGCCGAGCAGGGTGAGTACCAGCGCAGCGACGATCCCGGTCCGGTCCTTGCCCGCCGCGCAGTGGAAGACCAGCGGCCGGTCCGCCTCCGCGATGATCCGCAGCACCTCGGCGAGTTCCGCCGTCCCGTCCGCGGCGACCTCGGCGAACTTGCCCGCCAGGAACGGCACGGTGTCGGTCTCGGGGCCGAGCGAAGCCTGGTCGTACGGCCGGTGCTCGATGCTGAGGTTGTGGTAGCTCAGGCCGGGGAGGTCGGGGACGCGGCCGGACCGTTCGATCTCCCACGGGTACCGCAGGTCGATGACGGTCCCCACGCCGAGCGCCGTGAACCGCGCGAGGTCGTCGCCGGCCAGCTTGCCGAGCGAGTCGGAGCGGTAGAGCAGCCGGTCGCGGACCGTCCGGCCGTCGTCGGTGCGGTAGCCGCCGAGGTCCCGGAAGTTGTGCAGGCGCTCGAAGGGCAGGTGTCGTTCGAAGGGCAGGTGGCGTTCGGTCACGCCCGGATCGTAGGCCGACGGGCCGTCAGGCGGAAGCGGCGGTGGCCGTCAGCAGCCGGCCCTCGGGGTAGTGGGCGGCCGCGGACGGCAGCGCCTCGGTGCGGCCGCTGCGCAGGACGGTGAGCCGGCCGCCGCCCGGGGTGGCGGTGTGCTCGCCGATCCGCCGCAGGGCCTGGGCGGCCACGGCGTCGGCGGAGCCGTACAGGGTGAGGCCGTCGGCGGCGGTGGGGGCGACGGCGGCGCGGATGGTCCCGCCGACCAGCTCGTAGTGGGTGCAGCCGAGCACGATGGCCGAGGTGCCGGCGGGGGTGCGGGCGGCCGCGTCGGCGACGGCGGCGGCGATGGCGGTGTCGTCGCCGCGTTCGACGGCGTCGGCGAGCCCGGGGCAGGCCACCTCGGTGACGTCGGCGCCGGCCGCGAACTCGGCGATCAGGCCGCGCTGGTAGGGGCTGCCGGTGGTGGCGGGGGTGGCCCAGATGGCGACCCGGCCGCCGCCCGCGGCGGCCGGCTTGATCGCGGGGACGGTGCCGATCACCGGGAGTCCCGGCTCCAGCTCGGCCCGCAGCAGGGCGAGGCCGTGCACGGAGGCGGTGTTGCAGGCGATCACCAGGGCGTCGGGACGGTGCTCGGCGGCGGCGCGGGCGCAGGCGAGCGCGTGCTCGGCGATGTCCTCGGGGGTGCGGGGGCCCCACGGCATGCCGTCGGGGTCGTTGGAGAGCACCAGGTCGGCGTCGGGGCGCAGCCGGCGCAGGGCCGCCGCGGCCGGGAGCAGTCCGATTCCGGAGTCCACCAGTGCGATCTTCACGAGGCACGACTCTACTTGACCGGGCCGGGCGGCCCGCGCTGCGGCAGACTGCCGGGATGACGGTGCTGCTGTGGGTCTCGGTGGTGTCCCTGCTGGCGTGGGTCTGGCTGACCTGCTGCCACGGTCTCTTCTGGCGGACCGACCAGCGCCTGCCGCCGGGGCCCGAGCAGCCCGGGCCGCGGCGGTGGCCGTCGGTGGCGGTGGTGGTCCCCGCCCGGGACGAGGCCGAGGTGCTGCCGCTCTCCCTGCCGGGTCTGCTGGCCCAGCGGTATCCGGGCGAGGCGCGGGTGATCGTGGTGGACGACCACAGTTCGGACGGCACCGGCGCGCTCGCCCGGGAGCTGGGCGCGGCCGGTGGTCCGGCTCTGACGGTGACCGTCCCTCCCCCGCTGCCGGACGGCTGGACCGGCAAGCTGTGGGCGCTGCGGCACGGGGTGGAGCTGGCCGGGCCGGTGGAGTACCTGCTGCTCACCGACGCGGACATCGCGCACGGACCGGGTTCGCTGGCGGAGCTGGTGGCGGCGGCCGAGGCGGGCGGGCTGGACCTGGTGTCGCAGATGGCGCGGCTGCGGGTGGTGACCGGCTGGGAGCGGCTGATCGTGCCGGCCTTCGTGTACTTCTTCGCCCAGCTGTACCCGTTCCGGTGGAGCAACCGGCCCGGGGCGCGGACGGCGGCCGCGGCGGGCGGCTGTTCGCTGGTGCGGCGGGCGGCGCTGGAGCGGGCGGGCGGGGTGGCGGCGATCCGCGGTGCGGTGATCGACGACGTGTCGCTGGCGCGGGCGGTGAAGCGGACCGGCGGGCGGACCTGGCTGGGGCTGGCCGAGCGGGTGGACAGTGTGCGGCCGTACCCGCGGCTGGGGCAGTTGTGGCGGATGGTGTCGCGCAGCGCGTACGCGCAGCTGCGGCACTCGCCGCTGCTGCTGCTCGGCACGGTGCTGGGCCTGGGGCTGGTCTACCTGGTGCCGCCGGTGGCGACGGTGGCCGGGCTGCTGGGCGGGCGCCCGGCGGTGGCGGTGGCCGGTGCGGCGGCCTGGGCGCTGATGGCGGGAACCTTCGTGCCGATGCTGCGGTACTACCGGCTGCCGGTGGCGGGCGCGGTGCTGCTGCCGTTCACGGCGGCGCTGTACCTGCTGATGACGGTGGACTCCGCCGTCCAGCACTGGCGCGGGCGCGGGGCCGCCTGGAAGGGCCGGACCTACTCCCGGCCGCAGGAGGGCTGAGGCCGGGCCCGGCCGGGGACGCGAAAACAGCGGGCGGCGGCGGGCGGCAAGGGTCAGACTTGGCCGATGGACCGTCAACAGATCTCCCGCATCGCCCACCGGCACCACCCGGTCGCCGCCCCGCTGTCCGACGGGTCGGTGGCCCGTCTGCTGGAGCGGGCCCTGCCGGCCGGGGACGGCCGGCTGCTGGACCTCGGCTGCGGGCAGGGGGCCTGGCTGCTGCGCGCGCTGTCCGCCCGCCCGGGGCTGCGGGCCGTCGGCCCCACCGGGCTGTGGGAGGCGGCCCTGGACGTCGACTCGCCGAGCGGGGTCGGGGTG